>JAUVSF010000572.1 GCA_030597245.1 Acidobacteriota bacterium | reverse complement strand
GACAAGACAAGGGGGAAGTCTCGGAAACGGAGCGACGTAGCCAGAAAGTTCATCGCTCTGGGGCGACTTGACGGCAGCCTGCCTGCCGACTGGTCTTTCAAAGGGTTCCTGGTCGGCCTCGTACTGGTTGTGCTTACCACAGCCGTCTTGATGGACTACCAGTTCCAAACCTTTACCGATTATCAGGTTGGAGACATTGCCGACAGAACGATCGAAGCCTCTCGAGAATTCACCGTAGAAGACCGTGAAGCGACGGCAGCAAAACTGGCGGAGGCCCTCGCGGCCGTCCCCGTGGTCTTCAGTTACGACGTTCGGGTGAATCACCTGCTTACTTTGGAAATCAGAAGGGATTTTGCCGAAGCGCGCAGAATCATAGCGGAAACCCGGGAAACAGCGGCTATCCCTGAAGGAAGAGAGCTTTCAGAGGAGGCACTCGAGAACCTGAAGTCGGAGATCGAGGAACTGCTACCGCGATTTGCATACAAGAACACGGTTGACAGCTGTCTCAAGTACGGATTTTCTGAGGAACTGGAAGACCAACTGGTTGCACTTCTCGTGCGGTCCATGAAGTCGCCCGGCGTCGTGTTCAACAGGGAGGCTCTTCTTCGCCATCAAGGTCGCCAGATCTTACTTCACCATGAGATTACAGGGGAGAGGGAGGTCCTGGAGGACTGGCTATCCTTAAGGGATTTGGGGCAGGCCAAGGACCTGCTGCGCCAGGAGGAATATCAGCTGACGATTGTGACGGGCCAGGAGAAGCTGGAGTTGATCGATTTCCTTGATCGCTTGATTGCTCCGAACACCGCTTTTGACCCCCAGCGTACACAGGAACTCGAGCAGGCTGCCATGGATGAAGTTGCGCCCGTTCTGATCCAGATCAGGCGGGGCAGGACCATTGTAAGGGCTGGAGACGAGATTACTGAAGCCAGTCTCAGCCAGCTCAAAGCTCTGGAGGCGGTACGGGATCCGGGACGCTCCTTGGACCGTATGGTCGGGGTTTTCTTGATCGTCGGATTCTTCTTTTTCACGCTTTACGCTTATTTCCAACTGCATCTCGTAGGGAAACATGAAAGTCGGTCCGACTTTCTGCTGGTTGCATTGGTCCTGTTAACGAATCTGATCTTTACTAGGGCGATTATCTTTCTTTCCGAAGTTGTAGCCGGGAGTGCGCGAAGGGGGGAATTACAGGATCCTAGCAATTTCTACTTTTTTGCGCCTGTGGCACTCGGAGCTGTGCTCACGCTGCTTCTCGTCGGTCAGAACCTCTCCCTTTACTGTTCAGTCATTAATGCAGTCTTTGTCGGCATTGTCACCAACGAGATGAACATGATTGTTTACACGTTGGCTGGAAGTCTTGCCGCGATCTACGCTCTCAAGCAGTATCGTCAGAGATCGGCGTTGATCCGTGCTGGAATGATAATTGCCGGCGTCAACGTAATGATCATTCTGGCTCTTCAACTGTTTTCGGGAGGCAGCTTTCAGGCGGCTCCAATCACGGTTTGCATTTCTGCCGGCATTGCGAGCGGTCTCTCCATTCCGATGCTGACTTCATTGCTACTCCCTGCCCTGGAGTCGCTGTTTAGTTTGACGACTGATATCCGCTTGCTCGAACTTTCGAATTTGAACAGCCCGATTCTGCGCCGAATGGCACTCGAGGCCCCTGGAACCTATCACCACAGCATCTCGGTCGGGACGCTGGCTGAGGCGGGAGCTAGCTCCATTGATGCAAACACTCTTCTCATTCGGGTTGGAGCCTATTATCACGATATCGGAAAACTCAAGCATCCTGAATACTACGTTGAGAATCAGATCTACATGGCGAATAAGCATGAGTCGCTGTCGCCAACGATGTCGAGCTTGATCTTGGCAAGCCACGTAAAGGATGGGCTCGCGCTGGCTGCGGAGATCAAGCTGGGCCCAAAAGTGGCGGCGTTGATTCCCCAACATCATGGGACTCGGGTGATGACCTACTTTTACCAGAAGGCAAAGGATGCTGCTGCGGAGAAGAATCGTGAAGTAAGTGAGGTTGATTTCCGATATCCCGGGCCGAAGCCTCAGAGCAAGGAAGCGGCGATCCTGATGATTGCCGATCAGGTTGAGGCAGCTTCACGAACCCTTCAGGATCCGACTCCGGGTCAGATCCGAGGCTTGATTCGCCGAATCACGCAGGCGACAATCCAGGATGGCCAGCTCGATGAATCTGACATAACAATGAAAGAGTTGGGTCAGATGGCTAAGGCCTTTGAGCGGGTACTGACGGGGATGTATCATCACCGGATCGAGTATCCGGGATTTGAATTTAACAAGCGCAAAGTTGAAGCAAGTCAAGCCGAAAATCAATCTGTTCAATAGACAACGCAAACTGCAGGTAGACATGACCTCGGCCAGACAGTTTCTTGAATCTGTGGCTGAGTCCTTGGGTCTGCGCAGTGGCTTTTCTGTTGTCCTGGTCAGCGATGCCGCGATGAAGCGGTACAATTCAACCTACGCTGGAAAGGAACAGTCTACGGACGTCCTGTCTTTTCCGGCCGGTGACACTGCGGGGGATGAGCCGTACCTCGGGGATATCATTGTTTCGGTGGAAACGGCAGATGCGCAGAGAATCGCTTCATTGGACGATGAAGTCAGGATTCTATGTCTGCACGGAATACTCCATTTGATGGGCTATGATCACGAATGTGATGACGGAGAAATGAATTCCAGAGAGGTGGCCTTGCGGAAACGGTTCGGGCTTCAGTAGCTATGTGGGCAATCGAGTTTATCTCAGCCAGCGTGCTTCTGGTCGCCTTGGGTGTCCTGGCGACCTTTGAGAACTGTATCGACAGAATCTCCCCGTTGGCACTCAGGGTATTGGCGGATCGGCATCGGGATGAGCCGGGTTACTCGCTACTCGAAGAGATGGTCTCGGACAGATCTGGTTTCCTCGTTCCTATCCAGTTCGCCATCCAGACATTTGCTGTCGGACTCGTGGTGTCTTTAGTTGCGCTGTTTCTCAGTACAGGTTTTGGTAATGCATTCCTCTGGTCGCTGTTACTTGGCATCGTTTTGGTTTCGGTGTTTAGACAGATCATCCCCTATTCAATCGCCCGGAGGAATCCGGAGAGAGTTCTTTTGATTCTGTTGCCCTCATTCTCACCAGCTTACAAGCTCTTGGAGTGGCTGAGCTTCCCGGTGCTTCGTGTGTTCAGAAAGCCGAGTGTCCCGGAGGAGCAGCAGGGAACTGAGACCAGCCAGGAGGACGACGCGACCGAGGAGGAGAATCAGGCCTATTTGGACGTTGGGGAGGAAGAAGGAATCTTTGAACGGACCGAGACGGAGTTGATTCAGTCCGCACTCGAATTCGGCAGTACCTTGGTTCGCGAAATCATGACTCCCAGAAGCGAGATTGTTGCCATTGATGAGAGCGCGACTCTTTCTCAGTTGAAGGACTTGATCGTCGCCACTAAGCATTCCAG
>JAUVSF010000077.1 GCA_030597245.1 Acidobacteriota bacterium | reverse complement strand
TGCCCCAGAAATGCTATACTTCGACTGGAATTGACGAACCGATACGCAATCCTACCGGACTGGTTTTACTACTTCTGTTCTTTGCCGATTCTCGCTCTTCTTCCCAGACATCTTGGTTATCGACTTTCCCGTGCGCAGGGCCGACATGTCTACAAAGTTCAGAATCAGTCCCGGGAAGCTGCTGAGGCGAACCTGAAGCGAGTGTTTTCTGGCGATCCGATAGTAGAGAATCCGGAAGCCGTCATTAGAAAGAGTTTTGAGATCCGAATTGCCGAAGATCTTGATGGTTACTATTTTGCCCTTTTCAATCGGCAGAACCTTCCTAAGTACTTCACGTTTGAGGGATTGGAGCACCTGGATGCTACAAGACGAGAAGGGAAAGGGGGGCTGCTTCTCTCCGGACATGTCGGTGCGGTTGCCAGTGGGGTCCTGGCCCTTGGCCTGAAAGGGTATGAGACGACACCTCTCGGAAACGACTCCCGTGTGGATACCACGATGAGCGCTCCAGTTCGGGCCTTTGCCCGGTGGCAGATGATGTGGCTCCAGAAGAAGCTCGCAGGCAGAGTGATATTTGTGAAGCTCAACGAATTTGGGGCGGCTCACGGCCCTGCCGTGGTTAGAGTTCTCGAAGCACTCAGGAAGGATCAGTTCGTCGTCATGGCGGTCGATACTCCCGCGGACCGTTCCCAGAATGTTACGAAGGCCCGATTTCTTGGAAAGGATTGCCGTTTTCCGAGTGGTATCGTGCGTCTGGCTGAGCTTTCGGGCGCCCCGATCATTCCCTTTTTCATTCTTCGAGATGAGGGCAACTGGGCCCACCAGAAGATCGAGGTTCAGCACCCAATTGATCTGAGTGGAGATCAGGAAGTGGTTTTTCAACGCTGTATCGACCGACTCGATGCAGTTGTTCGCCGATACCCCGGCCACTGGACAGTCTGGGATTCGCTGGCTAACTTCGAGGCTTGACACCCTCAACCGGGATAAATCCGAGACTCACCACCAAGGTTTAGATTTGGAGTGCGGCAGCCCTAGCTGACGCTTTGGCTAATTGTGCCCTTAAGCTTCTTGAGGGAAAGCGTCAGCTAGGGCTGCCGCACTCCAAAGTGAACTCTTGATCCTCTTTGGGGCTTGAGGTGCCCAGGCTCATGCAAGCTGGTCTACGACTCGGCTCGCACAAGGAATAGGTGTGTCCGCCCGCACTTTTGGGCGTGTACACGTCCCTCAATTGACAATTTGTCCGTCGAAAAGCTGGACTTGTCGCCCCGCGTGTTCGGCATAGCGAGGATCGTGTGTGACCATACCGATAGTTGCCCCGTCCTGATGGAGTCCGCGTAGCAAATCCATAACCGCCTGGCTTCAACAGATAGCTCCCATCCGTGGGAGAATCCAACAGTCCCATCAGAGACAAGAGAGTGGACTTTCCACACCCTGACGGCCCCGCCAGGGTTGCAGGGGTGGTGGGCGGATCTGGCTCCCAGGGTTTCCACCTTGGGCTTTCCCGTGCCGTCCCTTCAGAGCTGTCTTGCACCCGTACCAGAACTAACTTGGGACTTGAGACTTGGGAATTTGCAGCCGGCGAGCTTCTTGCCAAGCCGATAATGCCGCTGGCGTGCCGGGGCTGGAACATTTTCAGGGCAGGAAGGCAGGGCAGTCTCCTCTCCGGGTTCGATCCGCTAAACCCTCCGATCCTTCTTTCAGGGATCGCTGCTGCCATGGCATGGTCCTGGCCTCCCTTCCAGTGGCTTTCTTACCTGCAACTGCTACCCATGTCCGGACTAGAACCCTTACCGATGTCTTCAACCTGTCCCCCGGACGGATGCCGTTCTTGCAGACATTTCCTGGGGTGAACTTCTTTGCTCACCTGTGGCACTGGGATTAAGTACTGTTACGGAAGCTGTCAGTCGTTGCTTTGGCGGACTCGAATAGATCGAGTGCCTCACGGTACGATATCGGGCTGTTCAAGTGCTTAAGGTTGAGTTCGGTTAATAGGGCAGTGTCTACAGGTTCCTGAGCCTTGCGGATGGTGAGAAGAAGATAGCTTATGAAGCCTCGATTAAGTGCAATTCCGACGTTGTTGAAGCCGCGATGCATCTCATTCAGGCTACACGTATCGGGGTTGCGCCGATTCAGTTCCAACAAATTCTTTTCGAAATCCGGGTCGTAGAGGAAATTGGCAATCTCCTGACTGATGTCCGTACACGAAGTCACTTCGAGCTTGGTGTCACCAAGCAGGCGTGAATAGTGCTCTTTTGCAATCGAGAAAGAGCCTTTTTCGGGTTGCAGCAGGTCGAATCCGGTGTTCGACAGCACGTCTGCGAGGACGATCACTCCGGAGTTCTTGAGGTGGTCGGCAAGATTGGAGAAGAGCCCAGCTTTATTCTCTATGTGATGAGCAACTTCAATCCCAAATATGAAGTCACAGGATTGTGGAAACGGGTCCTGGGCCGAGTCTCGCAGGAACACTCTGACTCTTTCCTCCAAGCCTGACTCGAGAATCCTTTTCGTACACAACTCGTATTGCCGGGGCGACACGGTGTATCCGTCACACTTAAGATGATGAAAATTTTCACCGAGTTGAATGAGGGCCGTACCGTGTCCACACCCTATGTCCAGGACGTGTTCTATCGCTTCGAAGTCCACAGCTGAGAAGAGAAGCCGGCGCATCTCCTCTTGCCTTTTCAACATCAGTTTTGTCTCGTCCGGGTGACGGTCCGGCTCGGTGAAGACGAGCAGCCAGGAAAACCCGCCAACACGCTCAGCGAACGGAGCAAAGGTAAGGTACTGAGCTGTAAGAGTGTCCTTGAGGTGACCGAAGTAGAGGCTGCTGGTCAGATCATGAGCACCGGCAACCGGGTCGCCTGTTTTCTCAGGAGTTTCTTTCTCAGCCATACAACCAACTTCCCAACACTTGGACAAACTCTATCGTACTCGACTGAGTTCCTCAGTCGAGAGCCTATACGATCATTCCTTCATCTAATAGTTCTCCATCTCTGAAACGGCCAGGACGAAGCGGGTGAACATCGATCAACTCCGTTTCACCAGGTTGTCTCCGGGTTATATTCCGGTGGGCTTCGGTACTTGAGAGATACGGTACCTGATCAAAGCCTGAATAACCAGTTGTAAACGGGGTAAGGAATTCGCGCTGTAGCGAAGAGTGTTGACTTACGCTCAATCCTTCAGGTTCGATATAATGCTTCGAGTTTCAGGATCTTCATTCATGAGGTTGATTCTTTTCGACGTAGATGGAACGCTCATCAATACCGGAGGTGCCGGCGGCCGCGCCTTTTCGAAAGCCATTGAAAATGTGTGTGGAGTTCCTGACGGCTTAAGAGACGTTCGGTTGGATGGTAAGACTGACTTCCTGATTCTAAGGGAAGCACTGGAAAAGGCTGGGAAGCAGAACGAACCTCGATTGGAAGAACGCCTTTTCAATGAGTACATGAGGCTTCTTGAGAACGAGCTCGCTTCGAATCGATCAGCATACGAAGTATTGCCTGGTGTTCGGAAGCTTTTGGTACGACTCAAGGCGGATTCCGGTTTCATTCTGGGACTGGGGACCGGGAATGTTGAACCGGGTGCCAGGGCCAAGTTGGAGCCGGGCGGCTTGAACCGGTTTTTCGGATTTGGTGGCTTCGGTTCTGATCATCTGGATCGCACGGATCTGATCAATACAGGTATTGAGCGCGGTTTGAAGGCCGCCGCTCGGGACTCCTTTGAGGCTGTTTTCGTAGTTGGAGACACACCAAGGGACATCATCCACGGGCACGAAGCCGGTGCTGCGGTTCTGGCCGTTTCGACAGGCTCGTACTCTCTTCCAGAACTTGAACGCTGCAATCCGGAGAAGGCTGTACCCGATCTCGAGGAAACTGAGTTGGTCATCGAGTTTTTGACCGGCTCGAATTCGTGAATGTCGGTAATGCGAAAAGCTGGTTTGTCCGCGATTGTAGGGATGCTGCTTATGACGAGCGGTAGTATAGCCGGCATCGAGGCGGGAGCTTCTGCCAAGGATGTGGAGGTTCAGGGGAAAGTGATCTGCATCGACGAGGCTCGGGACGAAATCCCCTGCAGCGGCGAATCGACGAGGTTCGGGTTTTCGGCACTGGGCGGAAAACGGTACTTCTTTATGCCGGACGATGTCCGAGCAGAGATGTTTCGGGATCATCGCGTTCGTGAGCGAGAACTGGTCGTCAAGGGGAGGATTCGACCTCAGAATCAGCTCGAAATAATCAAAGTATGGTCCGTGAAGAACGGGCAACGGTTCGACATCCACTACTTCTGTGCAGTCTGCAATATAAAGACCCATGTCGGAGGACCGTGCTGGTGTTGTCAGCAGGACTTCGAACTGCGAGAGGATCCGATAGACTAGCCTGCAATGTTTGAACTACCAAGAACAACAAGAGCACCAAGACACAAAAAGACTTTAGTGATTTTGTGCTTTAGTGGTTAATCCGGAGGACCTGAAGCTAAGAGCCCTTTTTCAAGCTATTGAAGAGGAGCTCTGCAGGATGGACCGCTTGCCGGCCCGTGAAGTGGCGAATCTGCGACCTGCAGCTGAACCCTGGAACTACTACCGCCGTGTCAGGATGGGAACTGCATACGGCTGGAAGCAATTGATGGGCCCCGATTTTTTCTGAGAGATCGTAGTGAGCTTTCTCATATCCGAATGAGCCTGCCATTCCACAGCAGCAGGCAGGCACCTCTTCCACTTCCGTCACCTGGGACAGGATCCGCACTGAGGTTTCACTGCCTGTGAGTGCCTTCTGCTGGCAATGAGCATGGAACAGGATTCCCTTTGGGCCGGCCCAGATGAGTTCGTCGAACCGGGCCTTGATCTGTTCCTGCGAAAGAAGTTCCTCAAGAGTGAACACGCGATCCGCTACAGCACGTGCACCCTCCCTGTCGTCAAGAAGGTCGAGGTAGTCGTCCTTCAGCGTTGAATAACAGCTAGGCTCAAGGACGACGATGGGAGCTTCAGGGTGAAATGCTTTCAGACGGGAGACAAGCTCGTTTCCCTGAGCCCTGGCTTTGCCGAGGAGTCCTGCGGATATAAGGGGACGTCCACAACACCCTAAATCCGCTAACCTCACCCGAAATCCGAGAGCTTGAAGAAGCTTAAGTGCAGCTATGCCCACACCGGGTTCATAGAAGTTGGAAAAGGTGTCCCCAAAGAGGACTATTTCGGGTTCGGTCTGATCCGTCGAAGCAGCTTCATAGTTTGTTTCATACCACTGGCTCAGGGTCTCCTCGGCAAACTCGGGAAGAAAGCGGCGCCGGTCAAAACCCGCCACCAGCTCGAGCCCCATCCGGAACGGCCAGCTTCTCATGACCAGGTTTGCCACCCTGGGCATCCGGCTGGCAAATTCGGCGGATGATCGGGTAGCAGCTACGAGCCGCTTTCCAATGGGGACTCCGTGCCGTGCATGAAAGTGGGTCAGAAACTCAGCCTTCATTTTGGCCATATCAACGCTGGACGGGCATTCCGACTTGCAGGCCTTGCATTCGAGGCACAGGTCCAGGACTTCATGGACACGCTTGTCGGTGAACCCGTCTGGGCCGAGGTCGCCAGCGATTGCAGAACGCAAAGCGTTGGCGCGGCCGCGTGTAGAGTGTTCCTCGTCCCGTGTGGCGATATATGAAGGGCACATGATCCCGGTCAGCGTCTTGCGGCACTGACCAACACCAGTGCACATCTCGATGGCCAGGTCAAAGCCTCCTTCCGATTCAAATCGGTAGTAAGTCTGAGGAAAGCGGGTCTGGTAGCCGGGATGAATCCGAAGATTCTCGGTCGGAGAAGGGGAATCGAGAATCTTTCCTGGATTCATCAGGCCTGCCGGGTCAAAAGCCTGCTTAACCTTCTTGAAGGCGCCATAAATCTGGTCACCGAAGAACTCCGGTATCTTGTAACTTCTGACCAGACCGTCACCATGCTCACCGCTCCAGGACCCCCCATATTGGAGCACCAGTTGGAAGGCTTCCTCCGATATTGAACGAAGAATGTCCACATCTTCGGCCTGTTTCAGGTTGAGGAGCGGGCGAATATGAATAACCCCGACGCTGGCGTGAGCATAAAGTGCCATGTCGCGATTCTTTGAATCACAGATCTTCTGGACCTTTTCTACGTACTCGGCCAGATGTTCGACCGGGACACAGGAGTCCTCAATGAATGGCAGTGGTTTGAAATCACCCTTGATACTGAGCAGGACTCCCAGCGTATTCTTCCGGACCTGCCAGACTATCTGTTGAGCGGCGGGTTCCCATGCTTCATAGCAGTGGAAAGTCCGGGCTTGAACACTCGAATCCGCCTTCATGGCGTCGAATCGAGAGCGCAGGGCCTCGGGATCGTCATCGCTGAATTCAACAATCAAAACAGCTTCAGGTTCTCCATGAATAAACTGACTGCAAAGCTCTGATACAGTTGGATTAGTTCGTCCGAGTTCTAATCCGTATCGATCGAGTATTTCGACTGCTGACGGATCGTATAGCAGAATGTTTTGAACCGATCGAATTGCCTCGAGAAGATCAGCGAAATGGAGTACAGCCAACACCGTATGCGGAGGTATCGGAACCAGGTTCACTTTGGCCTCGGTGACCACACCCAGGGTACTCTCCGAACCGGTCATCAACTTTGCCAGATTGAAGTCATCCGGGTCCAGCAACTCGTCAAGGTTGTAACCGCTAACCCTCCGCATCACCTTCGGGAATCGTTTGATTATCTCATCACGGTTCTCCTCGACGATCGCGGTAATTGCTGAGTAGAGAGAGCCCTCTCGGCCTCCGGAGGCGCATTTGCGCTCGAGTTCCGACCGGCTCAGTTTACGGAAGTGGAAGTCGTCACCCGAGGAAAGGATCACCGAAAGCTCGAGGACGTGATCGACCGTCTTGCCGTATTTGACCGATCGAACTCCGGAAGAGTTGTTTCCGATCATCCCGCCTACATTAGCTCGACTGGCAGTTGCCACGTCCGGGGCAAAGAAGAGCCCATATGGTTTGAGGTAAGCGTTCAGGTTATCCAGGACGATGCCTGGTTGAACGCGAGCCCAGTGTTCATCCTGATTTACCTCCAACACCTGATTCATGTACTTGGAAAAATCGAGCACCAATCCGGAAGTGACGGTTTGACCTGCCAGGCTGGTGCCACCACCCCGCCCTATCAACGGAATCTGATGCCGAGCAGCGATCTTTACCGCATTTATCACGTCCTCCCGGTCTCGGGGGAGCACTACTCCACCAGGCTTAATCTGGCAAAGGCTCGCGTCGGTGCTGTAGAGCAGCCTCGATACTTCATCAAACAGTGTTTCGCCTTTGACCGCAGCAGCAAGCTCAGACTGGAAAGTTGAAGGATGCTGATTGTTCATTAGTGAGAAATCTACCATGCAAATGGCTGGAGGCGTACCCCTTTTTTCGCCCGAAGGAGGAACTACGAACGAGAAGCCATTTACGATTTACGATTTACGATTTTCGAATGTCGAGTTTTGAACGACGAACGGGCGGTCCCTTTGCGTACTTTGCGGCTTGGCGTGAGGAAGACTCATTTCACGCAAAGGCGCCAGGTTCGCCAAGGGTGAAGAGGACGTCGGCATAGTGGGTGTCGAAAGCACCAGCACTCCCTTTGCGTACTTTGCGGCTTGGCGTGAGGAAGATGCATTTCACGCAAAGCCCGCCAGGTTCGCTAAGGGTCTATATCGATTTCCTCTCGAAACCCTGAGCCCTCAGGAGAATGTCCGAACAACGATGAGATGCGAAAGAGGTGCGGGCTTCCAAGCCACGTCTGTATCCTGCGCTAGAATACAGTGATTTGACTCTGTGAGTGTCGCGGAAAGCTAGAATCTATGAACCGAACTGTAAGACCACTGCTGCTTTTTCTGGTGAGCCTTTTTGTTTTCTGTTCAGATCCGAACTCGGGGAAGCTGGTTATTTCCGGCTCTGAAGGGCTGGAAACCGTTGCGGTGATGGAAACAAGCGAAGGAACGATAGTAGTGAGCTTCTTCCCTGAACAGGCACCAAAACACGCGGAGAATTTCGCCCGGCTTTGCGATTCGGGGTTCTATGACGGTACCTATTTTCACCGCGTCGGCGCCGGTTTCATGATTCAGGGGGGCGATCCCAATACAAAGGATGACGACCCCTCCAACGACGGGACAGGTGGTCATGGTTCTTTGGGTGCTGGAACCACCCTGGAACCTGAGTTTAACGATATTCACCACACGCGGGGGATTGTCTCCATGTCTCACACATCGGACCCTGCAAGTGCCGGGAGCCAGTTTTTCATACTTCTCACCGATGACGCTTCACTGGATGGCCGGTACACGGCGTTCGGAAAAGTGGTGGAGGGTTTGGAGGTGGTAGAGGCCATAGCTGAGCAGCCGGGTGAGCCTTACCGCGTTGAAGGAGGGGTGAAACCGGCAGAAGTGCAGCACGTGATTGTGTGTTGGGTAGAGCAGCGGCCAACACCCTGAACTGCACAGTTCGAATGCGAGTCAGGGAATTCTGACAATGAGCTTGCCTTACGAGTACATCAACGATGAACTGCATGAGCGGAGAGAGCGTGTCTTCATTGTTTTCGCGTGTTTTTTCATCGGCTCACTGGCGATGCTCAACATCCTGGGAATCTCGCGGTTCCTTGATCTCACCTTTACGGTCGGACCCTGGACCATCCCATTCTCCATCGCGGTGGGTGTCTTGCCTTATCCGCTCACCTTTCTCTGTACCGACTTTATCAGCGAGTTGTATGGAAGGAAACGGGCTAATTCCATGGTATGGATGGGATTCCTCATCAATATCTGGATTGTCTTCATCCTCTGGGTTGGTGGGATAATGCCCGGTTACGAGTCGCTGGATCCGATCACGGGTGAAATCATTGCGGACGAGGCAGGGAGACTCCCGGTATTCTTCGAAGTCAGAGCGCTTACTTTTGGCGCTGTGGCGGCTTCAATGATCGCCTACCTGGCTGCTCAGTTTTGCGATGTCTCCTTGTTCCACTTCTGGAAGAATCTCACAGGAGGCAAACACCTCTGGCTTCGTAATAACGGCTCGACGCTGATTAGCCAGTTAATCGATACGACGGCTGTCATTCTGATAACTCATTTCTATGCACATGCACTGCCCGTCGATCCCGAACTAGATGTGTGGCCTCAACTCTTCTTTTTCATCGCTTCCGGCTATTTGTTCAAGTTTCTGGTTGCACTTCTGGATACAATCCCGTTTTATCTTGGGGTGAGATGGCTTTCATCGTATCTCCAACTGGACCCGTTCAGGGAACACGTAGCAGAAGGTTAGTTGGAAGTTCGGCTTCGTGGGTACGCTGACGGACAGGACTGAGGCAATGATTCAAGAACCAATGGCTGTGCTCAGCGTTTGCGCATTGATCTGTGCCGCAATTTTCTGGAGCACCGGCCTCAAGTCGACGAAAGGTTTCTACCGTATTGCCCCGTCGGTCGTCCTGGTGTATTACATCCCGACCATTGCCTCCACTCTTGGTGTCATACCCTCCTCATCGCTTGCCTACGACTGGATGCGCGATTACTTGCTACCGTTCAGTCTGTTTATCCTGATGGTAACGGCGGACACCCGGGCTGTTCTGCGGTTGGGCCCCAAGGCACTGGTGGTGATGCTATTCGGAACTGCCGGAATAGTCATCGGCGGGCCGGTGGTCTATCTGCTTTTTGGTGGGATTCTCCCTCCCGATAGCTGGAAGGCTCTGGCGGCACTTTCCGGAAGTTGGATTGGAGGGGGTGGAAATTTCGCAGCCATCAAAGAATCGGTTGGTGCTTCGGATACATTGGTTGGCCCGATCATCGTCGTAGATACGGCGGTGGGGTATACCTGGACAGGAATTCTTCTGGTTTTGGCCAACTATCAACGGGTATTTGACCGTTGGAATCGGGCTGAGACCGGGGTAATCGAGAAACTGAACCGACAGATGAAGGATTTCCGAGAGACCTCAACCCGTGCACTCAGGCTGTCCGACGTAACTGCAACGGTGGCGATTGGTCTCGTCGGAGCAGTGACCTGCGGCTATCTTGGGAACTTCCTGTTTGAGGTGACAAACTCCCAGCTCGCCGAGATTCAGCCACAACTTGCCCTGATCTTCTCTCCTTTCACCTGGATGGTAATCCTGGTGACGACTTTTGGCATTCTCTTTTCCCTGACTCCGATCAGGACGGTTGAGGAAGGAGGTGCTTCCAAGATTGGATATGCGGCTTTGTATCTCTTCCTGACATCCCTTGGTGCCAAGGCCGATCTTGGCGGCCTTCTGGCAGCCCCTGAGTTATTGCTTACGGGGATTGTCTGGATTGCCATCCATGTGGTTTTCATGTTCGTCGGGGCCAGATTATTGCGTGCTCCTCTGTTTTTGGTTGCCGTTGGAAGCCAGGCGAACATTGGAGGCGTTGCAACAGCCCCGGTTGTGGCCGCCGCATATTACAAGGAACTGGCACCCGTGGGTCTCCTGATGGGGGTTTTTGGCTACTTAATAGGAAACTATGCGGGTTTGTTATGCGCCTTCCTGTTGAAACTGGTGGCCTAAGGGGAAGTGCGAACGACGAAGCGCGAACGACGAACGGCCGGAGGGAGGATTGGGGAAGTGCGAACGACGAACGACGAACGGCGAACGGCCGGAGGGGGATTGGGGAAGTGCAAACGACGAACTTCAAACGGGGGCCGTAAGTTTTTCGACGCCGCATGTGTTAAGAAATTGCTCGCTCGCGCGTTTATGAAGATGAAGGAAACGAGAGGAGTAAAAACGTGCGAGCATTGGCCACCCGGGAACCTGTGATGAACACTCTGGCTCTTCAGGAACTCTTTAATTGCCATCACGACACCATCCTTCAGTCTGCCTTTAAGATAACTGGAAACCTCGACGACGCGGAAGACGTTCTGCAAACCGTCTTCATGCGTTTGGCGAAACGGGAGGATCAGGTCAACTTGGACCGGAAGTCGCACAGCTACTTCCGGCGAGCAGCCGTGAACGCCGCTTTGGACGTGGTCCGATCGAGGAAGTTCTCGAGGAACATTCCGCTCGAGTTAGTTGAAGAAGGACTCGAGGCAAATGCTGTTCAGAGACCTGATCGCATCCGATCTTCCGTAGAGATCCGGAGCTGGTTGAGAAGCGCGTTGGCGCAGCTCAACCCAAAAGCAGCCGAAGTTTTTGTGCTCAAGTTCCTCGAGGGATATTCCAACCAAGAAATCGCCGATATTCTCGGAACGACTGCCGGGACAGTAGCGGTCACCATTCACCGCACCCGGAACCGTCTGAAGGCGGAGATGAAGCCGTTCCTGGGAGGAAAGCAATGAACGACGAAAGACGTACCCAAGAAGAACTGTTAGATGCCGCCGTTGCGGCTATCAACAAAGAACATGTCCCGCCCAACAAGGTGCAGGAGATCTCGGACCGCGCCTGGAACCGAATCGCCGAGGCTGCCGAAACTGGCGCGGACGAAACACAGCCGGGAGGTATTCGAAGCTGTGCTGACTTCCAGGCCTTGATTCCCGAGTACTTGAGGAGCAACCTATCTCAAGGTAAGACTCTGCTATTCGAGGACCACGTGCGAGTTTGCCTTCCTTGCCGCAAGGCACTAATTGCCGCCAGAACGGACAAGAAAGTCGAGACACGAGTGAGGCGGAAGAGCGCTTCGATGTCACCCTGGCTGAAATGGGGGACTATCGCGGCGACCGTCATGCTAATGGCGTTCTTGATGCAGTCGATGGTTTTCGACGGCTACTTTCCCTGGACCACGAAGGTCGTGGCCTCAGTAGAGAGTTTTGAAGGTCATCTTTTCACCTTTTCGGAAAATGCAGTCATTCCGGTTGCTGGAGGATACGCTCTGACACAGAAGGAAGTGTTACGCACCGGTAAGAACTCTGGAGCAGTGCTCGAATTGGCCGACGGTTCAATGCTCGAAATGGCGGACCGCACAGAGCTGGAAGTTGTTGAGGGCTGGGGTGGCACCTCTATTCAGTTAAAGAGAGGAAATCTGATTATTGAAGCTGCCGACCAGGGAAGCGATTCTCTTTATGTCTATACAGGGGAATGCCAGGTCGCTGTTAAAGGAACCGTCTTTTCAGTGAGTCACGGAATGAAAGGTTCACGGGTAGCTGTCATTGAAGGAGAAGTCTGGGTCGAGAAGGGCGGCGAGAATACGGTTCTCAAGCCGGGTGAACAGTTTTCTTCAAGGCCGCACCTGGGTCGTGTGGCTCTTGAGCAGGAGTTCGATTGGAGCAGGAATGCCGAACAATACCTCGCTCTGTTAAGCGAATTGCAGGCCCTCGGTCAGGATCTGCGCGATGCCACTTTTGGTGAGAATCTCCGCTATTCGAGTGAGTTGGCGGGTAACTTACCGGCCGAAACCGTCGTCTACGGTGCTCTTCCAAATATCAGCGGACAGATCGAGGAAGTCTACCAGCTGTTTCAGGATCGCCTCCAGGATAGTCCGCTCTTGAGTGAATGGCTCGAATCGAAAGGGGATGCTGCGGAAGGTCAAGAGCTTCTTGACGAGATGGTGCAGAAGCTCGGTCAGTTTGGCGAACAGGTGGGCGAAGAGATCGTCGTGGCCCTGGTTGCCGGGGATTCTGAACACAAGGTAGTGCCGGTGGTGATGGCTTCAGTCGTCTCGCCGGAGACTTTGAAGGCTTTCATTGAAGAAGAGGTCAGTCTCCTTAACGCCGAATCCGGGAAAGGGGCACCTGTTGCTGTCATCTCCGATCCTTCAGCTCCTGCTCTCGCGGGTGTTCATCTGTATGTCTTGATTCGAAATGACCTCCTGGCGGTTTCTCCCTCGCTTCTCCTGTTACAGGAAATCGTTGCGCTGTCGGAAGGGAATGGCGGGCCTTCATTCGTCGAGACTCCTTTCTTCGAGTCTGTTGAGGAGAGTTATGCCAATGGTGTGGATTGGCTCCTGGCAGTGGACTTTGAGAGGTTGATTCGAGAGGCTGCTGAGAGTGCTGATACTTCTGATTCCGAGCGGCGGGCAAATATGCGGGTTGGCATGCAGCGGCTTGGCATCACTCAGGTGAAGAACCTCATCATTGAGCGAAAACAGGCCTCAGGAGCTTCCGAGAATAGAGCGGTTCTTTCCTACGATGGTACCGGTGAGGGAATGCTCTCTTGGATCGCGGAGCCGGGACCGATGGGTGGACTCGATTTCGTCTCCCAGGATGCCCACGCGGCTGCTGCTTTTGTAGTGAACCGCCCGGCGCAATTGGTTGCAGACGTGTTCGACTACCTTGAACGGACGAATCCTGATGCACTTGCCCAGATCCGGCAATTCGAAATGGATCATCAGATCGATATCGCAGCCGACATCGCGGCACCCTTGGGCGGAGAGCTGATCTTCGCTCTGGATGGACCGATTCTGCCCACGCCGTCCTGGAAGATTGTGCTCGAGGTTTATCAACCTGAGGTTCTGCAAACTACTTTGGAAATGGCTGTTGGCCAGATCAACGCCTTGCTCCAGGACGAAGGCCGGCCCGGCCTGGCTCTTGAATCGAGTACCGTGA
The DNA here is from genome assembly GCA_030597245.1 of Acidobacteriota bacterium. GTDB lineage: Bacteria > Acidobacteriota > UBA6911 > RPQK01 > JAPXNP01 > JAUWTT01. The sequence goes on along the minus strand of JAUVSF010000077.1, from coordinate 520 downwards.
ACGGCCTGCTGATCCACTCCATTCATTCCGATGCTGTGGACAAGCGGGTTTACTACGCATATATCGGAACGTATCTAGTAGCAGTGCCTGACCCGGCCCTGATCTTCCAAGCTGTTCAGTATGCAGGAGCCTCTTACAGCCTGGCTAATTCGCAGGAGTTTAGTGCGTTGTTGCCCAAGGATCCGAGTGTGAACATGTCCGGGTTCCTTTACCACAACCTTGGCCCTCTCCTGAGCCCACTGGCCTCACTTCCCCTTGGCGGGTTGAGTCCCGAAAGTCAGCAATCGCTGCAGAACATCCTGAAAGACACACCCCCGATGATGGTTTCCCTCTACGCGGAACCGAATGAGATTACGGTGGCCGGTGGCGGGGACTTCGCTTCATTGTGGATGAACATGAACGCGCTTTCGGTTTTAGGTGGACCTGAGGGCATTGTCAAGATGCTGCAAGGCGGTACAATCCAATAGGGAATAGGGACTGGGGGGCAGTAATCGGCCTGTCCTCCATAGCGCGAAGAGCG
>JAUVSF010000350.1 GCA_030597245.1 Acidobacteriota bacterium | reverse complement strand
GCGCACGTCCTTGACGAGGCGCTGAGGGTAGATGGGATAGCGGTCGTCATCCGTGCCCTCGGCTATCTGAGCGGTCAATTTGTCGCGCACGGTCTCGAAGAATTTGAAGTCCCAGTGGTCCTGCGGCTCCAATTGTGCTGTCATTCGCCAGACGGCATTGGCAATGTCGCCGATTACCTCAAGCTGGGGGAAATACACCGGGTCCACCTTGGCGGTGTTGAAGCTCATATGAATCACTTCGACGTCGTGGTCGGTCATGAAGAAGGGTGGCTTCTCGATGACATCGTGGCCCACGTTTACAATAACGTCCGCATGGTTAATAGCCCGATGAACGTAATCATTGGCGGACAACGCCGTGTTACCGATGAACTCGGGCCGAGTTTCATCCACTACACCCTTACCCATTTGCGTCGTACAGAACGGGATGCCGAGTTTGTCCACCATGGCGGTCAGCATCTTGCCGGTTAGCTTTCTGTTGGCACCTGCACCTATCAGCAATAATGGACTTTTGGCCTGTTTAATCTTTTCCACAGCGGCAGCGATGCTCTTATCCTCTGCGATGGCACGTCGCACTGAACTGGCCTTTAACGGTTGCAAGTCCACATCTTCTTCACAAATGTCCTCCGGGACTTCCAGGTGCGCTGCGCCCGGGCGCTCCTCTAGGGCCAACCTGAATGCCTCGCGCACTTTGTTAGGAATATTGTCGCCGCTCACCAATTGATGAGTAAACTTGGTCAGCGGTTTCATCATGTCCACGATATCCAGTATCTGGAAAGCACCCTGTTTACTGGTTTTCACCGGTTTTTGCCCGGTGATCATGATCATCGGCATTGCGCCCAGCTGGGCATAAGCCGCCGCGGTGACAAAATTGGTGGCACCCGGACCCAGGGTGGACAAACACACCCCCGGCTTTCCTGTCAAACGGCCATAGGTTGCTGCCATAAATCCAGCCGCTTGCTCATGACGGGTCAAGACCAGTTGAATACTGGAACCAATCAGTGAGTTCAGGAAATCCAGGTTTTCTTCTCCGGGAATGCCAAAAATACATTCAACGCCCTCGTTTTCCAGGGCCTTTACCATCAGATCTGAAGATTTCATTATTTCCTCTCAACCAATTACCAGCGATCGGCGCCGGCTATTTTCCAGCCCTTTTTCCCGTTTTCCGCGAAATCAGTATCCGATAAAGGGAAGCGACCGGCAATCATTGGGTACAACAGTTTGGCATATTTCTTGATCAAGATCCCCTTCATCGGGACTCTGCGCTCCGCCTGCCAGGAAGCTAGCGATGGATGTCGGTGGCCGGTCCCCATTCTTTGGCACCGCGTACCCCAACCGTGCTATGCTTGCCGTTTTTGCCACCCAAGACGCGGAGAATCGCACATGCTTGAAGCCAGTCACCATTATTTCCACAAAGCGGCAACGGTCCTCGATCTGTCCGACAAGCTTCGCGATATCCTGCTGACCCCGCGGCGGGTGGTGAAGGTCGAGATCGTCACGGAGACAGACGACGGCAAGCTGCTCAAGCACCTCGGTTTTCGCGTTCAACACAACGCCGCGCGGGGCCCTATGAAGGGCGGGCTGCGCTACCATCCCACCGTCGATGAAGATCACGCGACCGCGCTGGCCAATCTGATGACCTGGAAGACTGCCGTTGTCGATATTCCGTACGGCGGTGCCAAAGGCGGTATCAACGTCGATCCCACTAAGCTGACAGACAATGAGCTGCAGTCGGTCACGCGCGAGTTCGTGACCCGGATCAAGGAAGTGATCGGGCCAATGCAGGACATCCCGGCCCCGGACGTGAACACCAACGCGAAAATCATGGGATGGATCATGGATGAATATTCAAGACACTACGGTTTCTCGCCGGCAGTAGTCACGGGCAAGCCGTTGCAGTTGTTTGGTTCGCCGGGCCGCGAGGAAGCCACGGGGCGTGGCGTGATGTACACGCTGGAAGAAGCCCTTAAGGACCAGGGTAAAACGTTAGAAGGTCAACGGGTAGCGGTGCAGGGATTCGGCAACGTCGGCAGCAACGCGGCCCGGCTCATCGGAGAGCAGGGCGCCAGGATCGTCGCGGTCGCCGATCATATCGGCGGTGTCTCAAATAAAGACGGCCTGGATATTCTTGCATTGATCGAGTACGTGCGCGATAAACGCACGGTCGACGGCTTCTCCGGAGGTGATGCATTCGAGAAAGATGAAATCATCGCCTGGGATGCCGATGTCCTGATCCCCGCCGCGATCGAGGATGTCATCCATAAACACAACGCCGGCACCGTTCGCGCGAACATCATCGTCGAGGGGGCCAATGGGCCCACTACGCCCGAGGCCGACGAGATCCTGGTCCAGCGTGGCGTCACGGTGATTCCCGATATCCTGGCCAACGCAGGTGGGGTAACTGTCAGCTACTTTGAGTGGGCGCAGAACGTCCAGCACTACCGGTGGGAACTGGAGCGAGTAAACGACGAGCTTTCCAAGATCATGCGGCGCTCGTACGCTGCCGTGTGCGACGTGGCCCAGCAGAAGAAAGTTGATTTACGTACCGCGGCGTTCGTGCTGGCGATTCATCGCGTTGGGGAGGCGGCCCTCGCCAGACGCTATACCCGCGAGGAGATCAGGTTTTAGTTCAATTCTGGTTGCAACTGGTACCGCATCTCCAAGCTGTAGCTCGATAGTAGTATTTGAGCATTCCGCCCAGCCTCTCACGACACGCGACCTCACCACTGTTCTCGCCGACACTTGCCGAAGGTTCAATACCGTGTTCCCTTTGGATGTTCGCCCGGATACTATCAATCTGACTCTGGTATGATTACGCGCGGACACTTTGGTGGTCTGCTGACACTCCTGGGTAACGGCAACATTCCCGGATAAGGAACGATGTACATACGAAAGAGAATCACAGTATTCAAGATTGTCACAGCGGAGTGGAAGATCGAACTACTCGCCCTCTTGCTGGTTACCCTGGTTACGGTCCTTTACCTCGAGGTTTTTCAACCTTACCTGAGAATCTCTTTGACCGTCATCACCGTGCTCGGAACAGCCCTTTCCTTCTTTATCGGCTTTATCAATGCACAGGCGTACGACCGCTGGTGGGAAGCACGAAAGGTCTGGGGCACTCTCGTAAATGACTCCCGCTCCTTCGCCCGGATGGTACTGACGATGTTCAACACGTCGGAGAACCCGACGGAAGTAGCGGCGATCCAGGTTCGATTGGTCCGACGGCATATCGGGTTCTTGTACGCGGTCGAGGAGAAATTGAGGCAAAAGAGCACGAAGGAGTACCTCGCCTTTCTAAGTGAGCGAGACGTTCGCCGGATCGACGGCATCTCTCACCCGGGGAATGCAATTCTCCAGTGTCAGGGAGAAGAGATCGATGCGGCAGAGCGCTCGGGCTACATCGAAGTGATAAGGATGGCCCAATTCAACGACATGTTGAGTCGCTTCAGTACGTCGATGGGAATGGCCGAACGGATCAAACTCACCGTATTTCCCGTCTACTATGCCTCACTGGTTCGTGCTTCCATCTGGGTCTTCATGCTGGTGTTTCCCATGGCCTTGAGTGCACAAACCGGGTACTGGGCGATACTCTATGCAACTTTGTTAGGGACGATCTTCCGCCTGATATTTCGGGCTGGAGAGACACTAATGAATCCATTTGAGGGCGAGCCGACTGACACACCGATGTTGAGCATCATCCGCACGATCGAGATCAACCTGCTCGAACAGATCGGTGAGACCGAGATTCCACCTCCAGTAACACCTGTGGATGGTCGGTACTTGATGTAGGAAGTGGTCTCGGGGTCTCGGAGTCTCGCGGCTCACCGCCACCAAGGGCACCAAGAATCAAGGGTCTGGCGAACTTAACCACAAAATCACAAAAGCACTATGGATTCTTGGTGATTTCGTGACTTTGTGGTTCGAATTAGCCGGGCTATGGCTACAAGCTGCCCAAGCGCACCACATCCCGCTCGACTTCGCTGAGGGGCAAGAACTGGTTCTTCTGTGGGCTAAAGAAATAGAAGTCCCCGGATTCGATTTCGTAAACGCAGCCGGTGATATGTAGCTTCCCTTCGCTCAACGCATCCGCTACTGCGGGATGAGTCTTGAGATTCTCGATCTGCAGCAAGACATTCTGTTCTATAATCTCGCGAAGTTGAGAATCACCCTCTGATTCAGCGCCATCTTGATCCGGCTTATTGAGAGCGTCAACCATTGGCTGCAGCCATTTCCCGACAGAAGGAAGGGTATCGAGATTAGAAGGGTGGGCAACAGCCTTCATCGCCCCACAGTCCGTATGGCCACAAACGACAATGTTACGAATTCCCAGAGCCTTCAGGGCATATTCAATTGTTGCTTCCTCTCCACCCGCTTTCCCATGTGGAGGAACAATGTTCCCTGCATTGCGGATCAGAAAAAGGTCTCCTGGTTGGGTCTGGGTGACTAACACCGGGTCAATTCGTGAGTCTGAACACGTTATGACAAGAGTTTCCGGGGATTGGCTCTTCGCCAACGTATTAAAGAGTTGCTTATATTCGGGAAAAACCTCTCTTTGAAAAATCTCAAGTCTCTCCATCAGTTTCATAGATCCACCTTCCTTTGATTCTCGTTATTGTAGTTGCTCAATTCTGTCTCGATTCAAGCCTTTTAACCCTGGGGTCCTCGTCTTGAGGTTTTCTTTATTTCGGCACAGGGTCTTCAAGGTATACCACTCGCCTATCTTTACTGAATTCCTATACAAGTCGAGGCCTCCCCAAGGAAGGGCTCGACGTGGACTGTTATGGACCGCTTTCCCTGGCGGCAATCAGCTTCACCCAGGCAAGTGGAGTGAAACCGGTTTCAGCGAACAACCCGGCATATATAACCAGGATCGCCGTGACCAGCGGAGGAACCAGGAGCATCCAATGGGTCTCCCACCTCCCAAACGACCGCTCTTTCGGCCATTCCTTCGGAGGCTTCATGAACCAGGCACGATATAGAATGGGGAGGAAGTAGCCGGCGTTCAGCAAACTGCTGGTTAACAACACCCAGGTCACCCACTCCTCTCCGGCCTGGATAGCTCCGCTCTTCAAGTACGCCTTGCTGATATATCCGGCAAAAGGGTAAAGGCCGATCATGCCGAGGGCACCGATGCTGAAAGAGATCGTTGTCAGCGGAAGCTTCCGGCCGATCCCATTCATTTTACTGACATGATGGACACCAAGGGTCTCGGCGTAGTTTCCGGCCCCAAAGAAAAGGGTGATCTTCATAATCCCCTGGTGAACCAGGTGTACCAATCCTCCGGTGGCTGCCAGAGGCCCGAGCATGGCTGTGCCGAGTACAATGTAGGAGACCTGACTTACCGTGGAATAGGCCAACCGCTTCTTCAACTCATCCTGGAACAGAGCCCTCAAGGACCCGTAAACGATGGTAAAGCAGGCCAATATCACCAGTGGATGGAGCAGGCCCAGATCCGAGGCGGTTTGGACCCCGTAAACGTCGTATACGACTCGGATAATCCCAAAGGCCCCGGCCTTCACCACGGCCACGGCATGCAACAACGCACTGACCGGTGCAGGCGCGATCATCGC
>JAUVSF010000304.1 GCA_030597245.1 Acidobacteriota bacterium | reverse complement strand
GATCGCAGCCCGCCTCTCCAACAAAATTCACTTTGTCGCCCAGCATCACCAAGCCGGCCGCAGTGATACAGGCAGCACATCCAAGCGTCATTGAGTAGTCATTGACCAGCACCTCACGGCCCGGAGAGGGGAAGGACTCGTAGCCACTGAGAATCACATCTACGTTGATGTCACCGACAACCAGGATCTTCATCTCTTTCCAGCAGGTTGCCCCCAGACAGTTATTCGGTAAAGTAAACGATAACGTCACCAAGCTTACCTTCTGGTAGCGCTCTTGTCAAACACTCGAATTGCAGGATTCTCAATCTGGGGATAACCTCCCGGTTTCCTTGACGTTCGGGTGTGGCGTGTGAATACTATATTTGAGCTTTATCGGTTACTTCAAGGATAAAGAACTATGGCGAAAAGCTCGAAAAAGAGTGTCGTTCGTATGAAAGACATTGCCCGGGACCTCGGGGTGTCCGTGGTGACCGTTTCAAAAGTACTTCGCGGTCACGACGACATCAGTCCGGCAACTCGTGACCGTGTACTGGAGCGAATGCGGGAACTCAACTACAAGCCGAACCTGGCAGCACGAAGCCTGGTGACCGGACGCAGCTACATGGTAGGCCTGGTGGTACCTGACCTGTTGCACCCCTTCTTCGCCGAAATCGCCAAGATGGTCACCCATATCCTGCGCCCCAGGGGCTACTGTCTCGTGATCGCCTCGTCTGAAGAGAATCCTGAACTGGAGGTTTCGGAAATCGAAGCACTCCTGGCGCGGCAGGTCGATGCCATCATCCTGGCATCGGTGCAGGCGTCTGCTCAAAGCCCCGTCTTCAAATGCATGGACCAGCTGGAAACTCCGTACGTCCTGATCGATCGAAATATCCCTGGTTTGAAAGCCAGTTTTGTGGGGGTAGACGACGAGCACATCGGTTACCTGGCCACCCGACACCTGATTGAGCACAGGTGCAGAAGCATCGCCCACATTGGGGGGCCAAGTGTCAGTACCGCGGAGGGCCGTCTTCGCGGTTTCCGCAAGGCTTTGGCGGAAAGCAAGCTGGAGGTGCCGATGCAGTTTGTGGAAAGAGTGGACTCCGGGGATGATCGCGGTGAGGAAGGCGGGTACAAGGCGATGCTGACTTTGCTCAGCATGAAGACACGGCCAGATGGTGTTTTCTGCTACAACGATGAAACTGCAATCGGCGCCTTGCGGGCGGCTTTCGAAGCCGGGCTGGAAGTTCCGGCCGATCTTGCGGTCATCGGCGTCGGTAACATGCGTTTTTCCGATCTGCTCCGTGTGCCGCTTAGCAGCATCGACCAGAACAGTCAGCTGATTGGAGACCGTGCAGCCAGGATTGCACTCCAGCTCATAGAAGCTGGGGGAGCCATTGCCCCAGAGTCCGTCTTACTGCCGGTGAAACTGATCCAGAGAGAGTCTAGTTCCGGCTGAAAATGGGCCCGCCTCGGGGATGAAGTTACGCTTGACAAATCGAGGAGAAGGGCCATAATCTGAGTTAACGTTTACTGTAGCGCTGTGGTTTACTATGCTCAATCTACTAGGAGTTTCTTCCTATGCACATCCTTGGTGTGATCCCCGCCCGTTACCAGAGCACCCGTCTGGAAGGCAAGGTGCTGGCCGACATTCTTGGAAAGCCAATGATCCAACACGTTTACGAAAAGGCCTGCAGAGCCCGCTCCCTGGATGAAATAGTCGTCGCTACCGATGACGAGCGTGTGATGACGGCGGTTCGACAATTCGGTGGAAAGGCGGCGATGACAAGCGCTTCGCACCAGTCCGGAGGCGACCGGGCCGCGGAAGTGGCCGCGGCCGGCGAGGCCGATGTCGTAGTGAACATTCAGGGTGACGAGCCGATGCTGGATCCCCTCATGATTGAAGAAGTGGTAGCCCCTTTTCAGACCGGCACTGATGCAGGAATTGTCACGATCAAGAAGCGGGTGATGGAAGAAGCGGATTTCGACGATCCGAATGTCGTTAAGGTTGTGACCGATCAGGACGGCTTCGCCCTCTATTTCTCCCGGTCTCTCATTCCTTACCCCCAGCGTCAGACGCAGCATTTCAAAGTGTTTGAGCATCTCGGGCTCTACGCTTACACTCGGGAATGCCTGTTGCAGCTTTCGGGTCTCCCTCAGTCTAAGCTGGAGGAGATCGAAAGCCTGGAACAGCTCCGGGCATTGGAGAACGGAATCCGTATCCTGGTCGTAGAGACTCGGTGTGAAGGGGAGGTTCTATCCGTCGACACCCAGGCTGACCTCGACAGAGTACGCAACATTCTACAGGAGACAGAATCATGATTCGACCAGACCGCAAGACTGTAGCCGAGTGGGAGGCCTCCCTTCCAGAAACCAGCCGGAGAAACCTGCGCAGTGCCGCTCGGGAGATCATTGCGGCCAAGGAAAAGGGCGGATCCGTTGTGGTTGTCACCGGAAGCGGCCCCAATATTCACGAAGGCGTGACAACGCTGATTGCCGAGATGATGCACCACGGAGTCATCGACGGCGTCCTGACCAGTTCGGCGGTAGTGGCCCATGAGATGGCCGGGACCCTGGACCGAGTGAAGCGTGTCTTTGCACCCGGCTACCCGGAACTGGAGATTACACCCGAACTGCTTCCACGCGGAGGGGTCTTCGAAATCACCATGCTGTCGAGCGAACAACGTGAGGTGTTGCAGTCGGAGATGGATTCGCACTGGGAACTCTACGACCGGATTGCAGAGCTACCCGGGGACGTCATCATCAAAGCCGCGGGCAACATGGCCTGGCCCGTGGGTCTGCGAACGGAAGCGCTGGCTCGGGAGGCCGAGAAGATTGCTCGCGAGCGGGACCTGCCCCTGGAGCGTGTCGTGGGTTGCGGAGCCGATCCCAGAACCATGATCGGGGCCGGGGCGCTGTTGGATGTGCCCGTCGTGGTCTCAATACCGCAGCTGATCGGAGGCGGGGCGGTCGGCCTGGCGATCGGTGATGCGATCTCAACCACACAAAGGGCCCGGATGGTGGCCTCGGTGCTGGCAAAAGCGGATGTGATCGTTGAATCGGCGATCGCCCTGTCTCAGGAGATCCATGACGGGCCGTTTGAGGTTTACACTGGCCACGGAATCTGGTCCGGCTGGGAGCATGAGTTCTTCTACTCGCTGGAAGGCAAAAAACTGGTTCGAATCGACCTGGATCCGAACCTGGAGCGTGCCTGGCTGCAGGAGCGGGAGCAGTCTCAGGTCCAGGAGGCCGTGGATCGAGGCTTGCCCAAGACGAAGCTGACGGGAATCCCTTTCCGGATGGAGATGTCCGGCTTTGCCCGACTCGAGGGCAGCCTGCCGGTGACAGCCGATATTGGCGTTGCCTGGCCTGTTCTCGCGATGGCCCTGGAAGAGGGGTTGGGCTTGGAACTGGACTTCGTCTCTTCTCCACAGGAGACGCCGGAAGGGAAACAGATGCGGGAGTGGATTACAGACACTCTGCAGCCTGTGGACCGGAAAAAGATGTACGAGCAAGCAGCCAACCAACAGCCGGAAGTCCAGACACCTGCACACTGAACTTGGAAGAAAAAGCAGCTTAATGACTCACAACCCTGAAAGACAATTCGCTCCCACCCGCAGGCTCCCCGCCATTGCCCATTCCCCGAACTACAAATGGTACGTCGTGGGGACGCTGTGGTTTGCCGGCTTCTTAAACTACGCAGACCGTCAAGTGATCTTCTCTCTGTTCCCTCTACTTAAGGAAGAGATGGGCTTGACACCGGTCGAACTCGGTATGCTGGGATCCGCCTTTGCCCTTGTTTACGGTCTTTGTGCTCCCTTCGCCGGCAACATCGTCGATCGGGTTCGGCGTAAGTCCGCGATATTGTGGTCGCTGCTTGCCTGGAGCGTGATTTGCATGGCCACGGGGCTCGCCAGAAGCTTGTCCCAATTGGTTTTCTTTCGGGCCGCCCTGGGCTTGAGTCAAACGTCCTATTTTCCTGCGGCGATGTCCATGATCAGTGACTATCACGGCAAGAGGACGCGCTCTCGGGCCATGGGTACTCACCAGACCAGTGTTTATGTCGGAACCATTGCCGGAGGGTTCCTGGGCGGACTAATCGGTCAGTACTTCGGCTGGCGGTGGGGCTTTGCCATCTTCGGGGTGATGGGAATTGTGCTCGGGCTCGGGTTGATGCGGCTGCTGGTTGAACCCAGGCGCGGTTATGCCGACCTCGAGGAGTTGGGTGCAGATGAGGGAGCGGCGGCGGATCAGAGCATGTCGATCGGGCAATTCCTGAAGGTGATCTGGACCACACCGACGGTCCTTCTCCTGATGGGAGCGTTCATGTTGGATAACTTCGTCAGTATGGTGCTCTTGTCCTGGATGCCGATGTTCCTTTATGAGAAGTTCAGCTTGAGTCTGGCTATGGCCGGGCTTACCGCTACCGTCTTTATTCAGCTTTCCAGCATGGTGGGAGCACCCTTGGGGGGCTGGATGGCCGATACGCTGCGGAAGCGGTTTGCCGGAGGGCGGATTGCTGTACAGATGATCGGCTTGCTGTTCAGCGCGCCCTTTGTCGTCTGGTGCGGCCAGACACTGTCGGTTCCGAGCCTGATCATCGCCCTGACGGTCTGGGGGCTGTTCAAGGGCATGTACGATGCAAATATCTTCGCGGCTGCACTTGATGTCGTCCGCCCAGAAGCCCGGGGCACCACAGTCGGCTTCATGAATATGATCGGCTGGCTGGTGGGAGCAGGTACGGCACCGATTTTCATTGGTTATGTTGCGCAGCGCTCCAGCCTGAGTTTTGCGATTTCGATTGCTGCGGTAGCCTTGGTCATTGCCTCCGGGTTGCTCTTGACAGCTATCCTCTTTACTGTGCGACGGGATGTGGACCGTTTGCACGCCACATTGAAAGGCACGATCAAATGAAACGGGGTTTCTCATGAATTTAGCTAGACCGATCCGGGGAATCGTGACCCCCATGATCACTCCACTTCTCAGCCAGGACAGACTGGACATTGCCAGTCTCGAACTGCTCATTGAACACCTGGTGAAGGGGGGTGTTAGCGGAATCTTCATCTTGGGCAGCACCGGTGAGGCGCCCGGATTGAGCTACCGTTTGCGAAGGGAATTGATGGACAAGGCCTGCGCCATGGTCCAGGGGCGGGTATCCATTTTTGTCGGCATCACCGATACGTCGAGTATCGAATCTTTGGGTGTGGCAGAGTATGCAACCAGGGCAGGAGCATCTGCCCTGGTCTATTCGCCTCCTTTTTACTACGCGCTCAGTCAGAAGATGTTCCTGGGTCATTTGGAGCGCTTTATTCCGAAGCTCCCGCTGCCCGTTTATCTGTACAACTTTCCGGCTTTGACCAAGCTGCAGATTTCCCCTGAGGCCGTACGCTTCAGTGCGGACATGCCCAACGTCTATGGGGTCAAGGACAGCTCTGGAGACCGGTCTTACTTTCAGGCCATCGTCAGCGCTGTTTCTCACCGCCCCGATTTCGCACTGCTGGTAGGAGTCGAGGAGTTACTGGCTGAGTTCATCGGGTATGGAGCTCATGGCGGAGTTTGCGGTGGGTCCAACCTCTATCCTGAGCTGTATGTGAAGATGTGCGAAGCAGCCTCGAGAGGCCACCAGGATGAGGTGGATCGTCTGCAGCATAAGATCGATCAGATCAGCTCGGGAGTGTATGACGTCGGTGAGCCGGAGTCGTCGTACCTGCGAGGGATGAAATGCGCGGCTTCCTTGCTCGGTCTCTGCACCGGTGCAATGGCTGAACCTTATCGAGCCTTGACTTCCCAAGAGCGGGAACAGATCAGGCAGAGTCTTTTGGAAATTCAGATTCCAGGGCTGACCGTTGCTCAGGAATGACTGTACAAGGGTTGGCGGGAAACCAAGACCTCCAATTCCTGTAAGTGGCTTGCGAGCTCTAACCTCGGAGGGACTGACAATGAGACGAGTTTTTGATTCAGTGAATTCACTTCTGGCAAATGTCCTGTCCTCAAAGGGACGCTTCGCTTTGTGGGTGTGCGGGAGTCTCTCTGCGTTTATGTGTTTGACTCTGGGCGCGGAACCCTACTTTCGTGCCGAACTCATCTTCCCTCCACAAGAGAAACATGTTCACTCCAGCTCCATTGTCGAATG
>JAUVSF010000036.1 GCA_030597245.1 Acidobacteriota bacterium | reverse complement strand
CTCGACAACTCCATGACGATGAGGACGTAGCAGGTGACTAGCCCTCGCCAGGTTGAGACTTCCACGGTAAAAAAGTCAGCTGTAGCCAGAGTCTCCCAGTGGGCTTGGAGAAACGTTTTCCAGGCCGTCTGCGTTCCTCTTTCCGGGGCAGGTTCAGTACCATTTTTCCGTAGAATGTTGGCAACCGTACTCCGAGAGAAATGAAAGCGGAGAAGAAGAGTCGAGTGGTCGAGATTTGGGGCGGCCAACGCCAGTTCCGAGGAGAGAATTGAGGTATAATGGTTAGACCAAAGTTTTGGTTGCAGAATCTTAAACGGGAGCTCGCCCAAATGGAACCTTTGAGAATGCCCTTAGAAAGGGTGGTTTCTCACCTCGAAGCTCTTGAGGGTCGCATTTATTGGTTTCGTAGTCAGGCCTCTTGATTCCGCTGGTCTCTTTCGGGAGGCCGGCAACGAGAAACTACCCTCTTCACCAGCCCTACCTTGACACTATGAGCCGGATCTGATCCTGCTCCCTGATGGAACTTTCGAAGGAGGAAGGGTCCGGCACGAAAACTCGCAAAGGAGGTTTCCGATGTCCAGCAAAGTTACCCTCAGTGTCATCAAAGCCGATGTCGGCGGATATGTCGGCCACTCAGCCATGCATGAGGACCTGTTGAGTGAGGCCGAAACCCACTTGGGGAGTGCGCGGGATGAAGGACTGCTAGTGGATTTCCACGTAACCGCTTGCGGTGACGACCTAGAACTCGTTATGACACACCGTAACGGCATCGACCACGAAGGAGTACACCGCACTGCCTGGCAGGTCTTCGAGGCCTGCACCGAGGTTGCAAAACACCTCAGGCTCTATGGTGCGGGGCAGGATCTGCTTGCCGATGCTTTTTCCGGTAACGTCAGAGGAATGGGACCCGGTATAGCGGAAATGGAGTTTGAGGAGCGGGAGTCTGAACCGTTGATCATCTTCATGGCCGACAAGACGTCGGCCGGTGCGTGGAATCTACCTCTTTACAAAATGTTCGCCGACCCTTTCAATACCGCAGGTTTGGTGATCTCACCAGCACTGCACGCTGGATTTCGCTTCGAGATCCATGATGTGAAGGCGAGACGGCGGATCCTCTTCGACACACCCGAGGAGATCTATGACCTGCTCGTGTTCGCGGGAACCACGGGGCAATTCGTGGCGAAGGCCGTGTATTCCAAGAAGGGCACGATAGCGGCCGTATCATCAACTGAACGCCTGGCGCTTATTGCAGGGAAGTACGTCGGCAAAGACGATCCCGTCTGCGCCGTCCGCTGTCAGGGTGATTTCCCCGCCGTAGGAGACGTGCTTGAGCCTTTCACCATGCCCCATATTGTCGCAGGCTGGATGCGGGGCTCCCACTACGGTCCCTTGATGCCGGTAAAGCTCTCCGAAGCCCATCCGAGCCGCTTTGACGGTCCCCCCCGAGTCATTGCCTTAGGATTTCAGTTAGCGGAAGGACACCTCGTAGGCCCACGCGACATGTTCGATGATCCAGCTTTCGATGAAGCCCGGCGACTTACCAATATAATTGCTGACCACTTGCGACATCACGGGCCTTTTGAGCCTCATCGTTTACCCATGGATGAGATGGAATATACAACCATGCCGGAAGTTATGGAGAAACTCAAAGCGCGGTGGGAGGGTTTGCCCTCATGAGCGAGTAGGCAGGGGTTACCTGACCCGAAACTTCGGTTCGTGGTGTGCGGTAACCTTCGAATATGGCACTGATCTGAAACTTCAGTTAGTGGAGACTGGAAGGGGACAGCAACCAGGTGAAGGAACAGTCTATTCCGCTCCAGCTTGATCCTTCTGAAAACCGACGGCCTATTCGGAAGCAAGGTCAGTTGGGTGACATTTGGCACGTCGATGAGTTGTTCATAACCACTCGAGAACGTTGCCCGGCCAACGATAAAATCGTCTCGAATCGGCCCGGAAAGTTCGCTCACGTCGCCTCATTCGCCTTGTTTTCGAAGCCCTTAGTGGTTGACTGACTACTCTGACCCTGCGGACCCACTCCTCGCACAAGGAGCGAAAGAGGACCTAACCTTAAAGTCAACGATTTCAGCGCGAACAAAGTTTTCGCGATGGACAGGTGGTGTAGGGAAAAAAGGGCTGGAAGTGATATATGTCACACCCAGGTTGAGACTATCCGGATCGAGCGCGCTCTATTCCTCCAAGTAGATTCCTCAGGTGAAATGCCGCCATAGTGCTTTCGGCAGGGAGCATGAACACTTTCACCAAGTACCAAAACATCAGACAAGGGATCAAGGGAATCGAGGCATGCTCCGAGAGGCTGGCCATGGCTGTTATTGTGCAAGCTCTTAAGGACATACAGGGGTTCAAGCTTAAGTCTGAAGACGCTCGCAGTGGAGCCTGGGACTGGTTTTTCGATGACAGCGGCAGTTACTGGTTTTGGTGTGAAGTAGCACGCGTTGACGGGCACCAACTCAGAAGAAGACTGCTCAAGATTGAGCAGAGCTCGGATGCGGCGGTCCTTACATCGCCGGAGAAATAAGAACTCCAGACCAATGAACAATCTTCAGCTCCACTTTTCACGAATTGCACCAGACTATCGAGAATTGAGGATTACCGATCTGGCTCCCATCCTCTGGATCAAGACCAGAATGAGGAGTTGTTCGTCGGGCATCAAAGCAGCAGACATTGGTTGCGGAGACGGCAGATACAGCCTGGAGCTGTTTCGCCATCTGGGTGAAGGTTTTTTTCTTGATTGCATCGACAACAATCGGCAAATGCTCAAAGAGGCCTACGGATACCTGAGCAAGCACGGAATCAAAGATTTCAGGATCAAACAATCCCTGGACAGCTCACTGCTTGCCAAAGATGCTTCACTGGACTGTTTGTTTACCTTTAATGCAGTTCAGCATTTCAACCTGCCAGGATTCTTGAAAGAGGCGGAGAGGGTCCTAAAAGAGAAGGGTTACTTGTTCATTTACACGCGGCTGAGAAGCCAGAACAAGCGAAACATCTGGGGTCGATATTTTCCCTTGTTTCATCAGAAAGAGACCCGGCTGTACGAGTTATCGGAGCTGGAAGGCCGGCTAAAAGAGGTGCACAACCTGAGAATAGAGGGGTGGAAGTACTTTAGATACCAACGAGTGGCTAGCTTAGAGCGGCTCATTGAACAAGCCCAGAATCACCACTATTCCACCTTCTCCCTTTACGCCGAGCCGGAATTCGAGGAGTCTTGTGCGCAATTCGAAGCCAATCTCCGGCAGTATTTCCCCGCCCCAAACCCCATTAGATGGTGCGACGAAAACATCCTCCTCATGGTGAGAAAAGTCAGGGAAGGTCTAGCTCGTCAACAGTCCTGATTCGGTTCACTGATTTTGCGTGCAGTTCACACTGGAGTTGCATAGGTGCTTATTCAGTTAAGTGTTGTTGATTGTCCCCCGGAGCCCGGCAGCCCGGCGATATGTGATTCTACCTGGATTTCCTCCTCGTTTTCCGGCATCAGAGATGTATGAAGCCGCCGAGTCTATTTCCTCACCAACTCGAGGCCTTCCTGGCCACGCTCTCACCTGGACAGGCTCGGCAAGTGCGAGCGCCCACCGATTCGGTCTTCTGGGACGATGTCCCGGTTTACAACGGCTGAAGAGCCTCGGCTCTTCAGTACTACCGATTACCCGTGCGTCTGTTTTTCACCCCGATTCAGGCTCGTTGAAGACCCGGATCGCGCCGGGCCTACCATTTATAACTTCCTAATAGATCTGAATTGTCCCTTCTCCGCCACATTGACCCACACGGCGATTTTTGTAGTTTCGTTGGGCAGGTGATATCGTACGCCAATTCCGTTTGTTGTACTGGTTTCAGATAGACTATTTTTCTGCGGTTAGTATTCGCAGCGGCTGTTCAACCAGCCAATATTTTTAGACTGACGGGAGGGGGATCCACTCATGTTTCGTCTGCACGCTGTCGATCTATTCATAATTGGCTTCTACTTCGTATTTGTGCTGGGAGTAGGCTGGTACATCAAGCATCTGACCAAAACCAGCAAGGATTTCTTCCAGGCCGGGCGTCGACAAACCGCGTGGATCGCCGGTGTGTCCTTTATCGCCGCTAACATGGGTGCACTCGAGTTGATGGGCTGGTCATCGGCCACCTACCAATACGGCATGCTGGCGGTGCACTGGTATTGGATTGGCGCCATTCCGGCGATTCTCTTTCTGGGGATCTTCATGATGCCCTTCTATCATGTCAGCCGCACCCACTCAGTTCCGGGCTATCTGAAACTGCGTTTCGGGGAACCTACACGGATACTGTCAGCGGTAACGTTCGTAGTGATGACGCTTCTGGCCAGTGGTATCAGCATGTACTCAATGGGTCTGGTGCTGGAGACCTTTCTGGGGTGGGACTTCAACACCAGCGTGGCAATCACGGCGGCGACCGTCTGTGCTTATGTGGTTATGGGTGGCCTTACCTCGGCGATCTTCAATGAGATCATCCAGTTTTGCCTGATCTGGGCAGGCAGTATGCTCATCCCTATCATCGGGCTGATCGAGGTTGGCGGATGGAACAACTTGGTGCAGAAAGTCGGCGAACGGGCCGCTGCACTGACTGCACCGGGAGAGCCCGTCTTGGACCGGCTCCACATCTGGTCGACTATGGGATCAGGAGCCGACAACCCGATGGGAATGCACTGGTTGGGGATCGCTTTTGGTCTCTGCTTTGTTATCAGCGCCGGGTACTGGACTGGAGATTTCCTGGTGGTCCAGCGGGTATTGACAGCCAAGGACCTGCGCAGTGCCAAGATGGCCCCGATAATCGGATCTTACTTCAAAATGGCGATACCCTTTATCGTAATCCTTCCAGGTCTGATCGGTTTCGCCCTTCTGCCGGACCTGCAACCAGCCAGTGCAGGAGTCAGTCCATCGGAGAGCTACAACGCAGTGTTACCCCTCCTTATGCAGAGATATTTCGGACCGGGCATGCTGGGGCTCGGCATGGTGGCCTTGATTGCCGGATTCATGAGCGGAATGGCGGGCAATGTAAGCGCCTTCGCCACGGTCTGGACATACGACCTCTACCGTTCACTTATAAGACCTGAAGCATCCGACAGACATTACTTGCGTATGGGGCGTTGGTGCACCGTCCTGGGTGTAGGCATCTCCATAGCTACAACTTATATCGTCATGCACTTCTCCAGCATCATGGACTATATGCAGGCGCTGTTCAGCTTTTTCATAGCGCCTCTGTTTGCCACTCTGCTGCGCGGCATGTTCTGGCGCCGTACGACAGCGACGGCCGGATTCTGGGGGCTGCTGCTGGGTATGACCACCTCAATCGGGATTTTCATGAGCGTTCGGTTGGAGGTGCTCGACCCACGCTACGTAACCATGAGCGAGAATGCCAGCGCCATGGCCGTGAACATGTGGCAGGCCGGTTGGTCGTTCATCGTTAACTTCGTGGTCACCGTAGTCCTGAGCCTGCTGACGACTCCCAAGCCTCTGGCCGAACTAAAAGGACTGGTTTACGGAGCCAGCGCGGTACCGCACGAAGGACCGGAGCCTTGGTACATGCGGCCGGCCTTCTGGGCTTGGGTTAGTCTTGGCATCTTTGTAATCTTGAATATTACCTTCTGGTAGGCTGAGACTGGAGACGGACTTATGACTGAGGATAAAAAACAAATCAGCATCTGGTTCATGGCCGGTATTATTCTATCTGTCTATGGCTTAACTATCACCGTTACCGGCATTTACCACGTGTTCAACCCGCTTGAGGTCGTCGTCGGTGCCGACATGCACCTGGACCTGCTCTGGGGCATCTTGATGACAGCGGCCGGTGCCATCTTCCTCTGGCTGCAGCGCCCCGGCAGGCCAACGTCTTGATCTGCAACCGACTCGTCCCAAATAGCCAAGATCACCAGGAGATCCTTATGACCTGTGGCTCCGATAGGGAGACCGCCAAAGTATTGCTACTCTGATTAACCGTATACCGTTCCGCGTCCTTTCCGACCCAAGTGTTGCTCTGGAAGCACCCTTCTTCCACCTTGAGCCTCTTTATACCTGGCCACCCAGATTCCGGGTAACGCAGACTCACTCCACATTTGTAGCCAATCACAAAGTACTTATGAAGGCCCGTGTTAATTACTAAGGCCTGGCCGTTGTGACTCCCAGAAACGGTTACCCTGATTCCGCCCAACTCCTTCCACTGTGAGAACGTTTGCCCAGGATGAGTGGCCATGAAGACCGCTGTCCTTTCCGAACCTCCGTAAGCTGCAATCAGAGGCAGCGCCTTGTTCAGAGAGCTGTAACATTCGTGTAGCGCAAATGCGCCGTTGGCAAGTGTCCCGTCGGAAAGGACGTAGGGTTCGAACCTCGTCGGGTAGGATGTGTTCAGTGCCCAGGGAGCAAATATGGGTGAGCCAAACTCGCCAACAGACAGATAAGCCAGTCGAGGGGCTACATGATCGTCACCACTGTTTGTTTCCGTGATCGAGGGCAGGTTGCGTCCCACCCTGTAGCGTTCCAGCGCAGCTCTAAGATCGTTTGTCGAGCTGTCAGCTGACGTATAGAGGTTCAGGCCCACAAAATCGATATTGGGACAGTTGTCCAGATAAAAGGGCAGGTGCTCTCCGGGAGCGCCTCCGATCATCCAGTCCGCCACCTTTCCACCTACGAAGTTTAGGAACAACGGGAGCGGATAAACCGCCCTACCTGCATCACTCAGTCTTCTAATCCAGTTCTCGCTAAATCGCTGAGCTCTGAAGGTAAGATCGTCCTGGAAGTTCCGCTCGGCGAAGATACGATTCGAGTTCGTCGAGTGGTCTCGCCACATCTTTGGATTCTGACGATCGGATCCGAAGACGGCAATCTCGTTTTCGACCTGAATCATTAGGATAGTGTGATCTTCAGAATCGACTTCTCGGAGGTGTCTCATGAAGGCCCGAAAGGCGTCCACCTCGCGCTGGATAATAGGTTCGTAGTCGTAAGAAACTGTGTTGTGGTGGGGGATGCCGTCAGCATCCACGGCTCGTGGATAGGTCTCGGCATCTTCGATAATATCCATGGGTACGAAGACTTCGCTGGTGAGATTACGGTAAATGGTACCATCGCCACTTGCGTAATGACCAAACCAGCCGAGCACTAATTTCAGTTTATTCTCCTCAGCCATTGCCTTCGCGTGGTCAACGTAGGAAAAGTCGAAAACACCTTTTCCAGGCTCGACGACGGACCACTTGACGGGGACTTTTAGCATGTTCAGGCCCATCTGCCTGGCGGCCGGATACAAGTAGTCGTATCCACGCAGCGTTTCACTGTGCTTCCCATAGATCAGCTTTCTCCAGGGAATCTCAACCCCAAGTGCCACAAATGGCATCCCGTCAACGAAGAAGACCGTTCTGCCATTGAATTCTTCCAGGTGGGGGCTCCGGTCTTTACTCTCTGGAACTTCCGGAACGATCTGTCCACTTAGGGAAGGGAGAAAAAGGAAGAGACCTAAAACCAAAGTTGTTGCTAGAGTTCGCATTCCGGATCCTCCTCGTATCATGTCGAGTCGGTTACAGGCTAGGTCGGCCCACTCGAAAACGCAACCACCACCTTGGAATTCTCTTGTGAAGGGAATTTGCTCAAAAGATTGATAAGGAAGTGTTCGTAGAGGATGATATCAGCAAGCAACTTGAGGGAGGCAACAAATGTCAAGACGCTTCTTCTGCAAGAGAAACCTTGTCCTTCGAATCGCTTGTATAAGCCTACTCTTTGCATTCTGCAGCATGACGACGGCGCCTTGCGAAACACCCAAGTTCGATACCGTTCTCTATGGCGCATCGTACTACCACGAATACATGCCGTACGAGAGGCTTGCCACGGATATTCGCCTAATGAAAGATGCGAGTGTCACCGTTGTGCGCCTGGGAGAGTCGACCTGGAGCAGCTGGGAGCCTCGCGAAGGAGTGTTTGAGTTCCAGTGGATGGACCGGGTCATCGACCAACTTCACGAAGCGGGAATCAAAGTCATTCTAGGGACCCCGACCTATTCCATACCCCCCTGGCTCTACCGGAAGCACCCTGAAATTCTGGTGACCTATCTCGGGGGGGGGAAAGGCCTCCTATGGTCCCCGCCAGAATATGGATATTACGCATCCCACATACCTGTACTATTGCGAAAGGATTATCCGGAAACTCATCGCTCACTACAAGGACCACCCTGCAATCATCGGCTATCAAGTAGACAACGAAACGAGACCTCACGGAACAGCAGGCCCGAGCGTACAGAAACGGTTCATCGATTTCCTCAAGGGTAAATTCGGAACCGTAGACAAGTTGAACCGGGTCTGGGGTCTCACTTACTGGGGCCAGTTGCTGAATGACTGGGACGAGTTTCCTCCAAGGGACGACAGCGTGAATCCGGGGTTCAAACTGGAATGGGCGAGGTTCGAACACAAGATCGTAGCCGATTTCCTAGCCTGGCAGGCGGAGATTGTCGATGAATACAAAAGGCCGGACCAGTTTGTCACCCACAACTTTGATGGAGGGGTCCGTACGGACCGCGACGAATACGAGATCGCGAAATTCCTGGATATCACTGGAGTTAATCCCTACCACCTCGTGCAAGATGACCTGGATGGCTGGCAGATTGCCGTCTGCGGGGATCTTTGCCGTTCACTGAAACAGCAGACTTACTTGATCATCGAGACCAACGCTCAAAGCACAGGATTTGGTTCTTCTTCCTATCAGTATCCTCCCTATGACGGGCAGTTGCGGCTCAACCTCTACAGTCACCTCGCTTCGGGAGCGAACATGGTCGCCTACTGGCACTGGCACTCCCTGCACTATGGAAACGAGACTTTCTGGAAAGGCGTACTCTCGCATGACCTGGAACCGAATCGAGTCTATCGGGAAATGTCAAGAGTGGGGGCGGAACTCGGGCGAATCGGACCCAAGCTGGTCAATCTGAAAACGAACAACAAGGTGGCTCTCCTTTACAGCATAGACTCCTTCCATGCTTTGGAATTTATGCCTTTCAACAAAGGCGGAGGTGTGACCAATGTCCCCGACTGGATGGCGCCGCCCAAGTCCAGAACAGAGTTTCTCACCGGCACGAACTACATGACCGTTCTCCGACAGCTGCATGAAACCCTGTTTCGTCTGAACGTTGGCGTGGACTTCGTCTTTCCACAAAGCAGAAATCTCAACGACTACGACGTTATCGTGGTTCCCCCGCTATATATAGCCAGCGACGAATTGCTCGAGAGACTGACCGCGTTTGTCCAGCAGGGGGGACACCTGCTTCTGACCTTCAAGAGCGGTTTCTGTGACGAAAACTCCATGGTTCGATCGAGCCGGATGCCGGGAGCCCTGCGCAGTGCCGCCGGGTTTTCCTACCAGGAGTTCTCCACTCTGAAGCAGGCCGTACCTCTGAAGGGTGATCCTTTCGGCGCGGGAGACCAGAACTGGACTTCAGTCTGGGCAGAGATGATCCTCCCTGAGGGGTGTGAAACGCTTGCAGTTTACGATCACCCTTTCTTTGGCCAATTCCCGGCAATTACGAGGAATGGTTACGGAAAGGGCACCCTCACTTACCAGGGTACGTTTCTCTCCGATTCTCTCCAGGAGAAAGTTCTGCTCAACGTTCTTCAACTGGCCGGCCTCTCTGGACCTGATCAGGAACTACCCGGTGCGATAAGGCTTCGAAGAGGGTTGAGTAATGCGGGAAAAGCCATCCATTACTATCTGAACTACTCCGGCAAAGCGCAGACGTTCGAGTATCCATATCGATCAGGGGCTGAACTGCTGACGGGACGACGCGTCACGAAGAATCAGAAGATCAAGATTCCAGGTTGGGATCTGGCGATAATCGAAGAAGAGTAACAGCGGAAACCATTGTTCATCTGGAGGGAAGCATGGTCTTTTCACCTTTTCGGAACTACTCTCTTGTGTGTTTGGCGGTTCTCAGTTTTGCTTCGATTCAGCTTTTGGCCCAGAAGCACTATCAGCTGGAGAGCTACATTGAGAATCCTGGGATGTTTGCTGAAAACCAGGAACCTCCTCACGTCCCGCTGGTTCCGTATCCCGACCAGGAGCTAGCCCTTCGGGATGACTGGTCCAGCTCTCCCTTCTTTCTATCCTTGGAAGGCGAATGGAAGTTCAGCTGGTTTCCGAATCCTCATGAAGTGGATCCTGGTTTCCACAGCATCGACAATGACCTGAGGCAATGGGAGACAATTTCAGTTCCCGGAACCTGGCAGATGCAGGGTCATGGATACGTTATCTACCGAAATGTAGGGCAAGCTTTCACGCCCTATGATCCGCCAAGAGTCCCAGACAATCTAAACCCTGTTGGCTGCTATGTGAGGGAGTTCACACCTCCTGAGATCTGGACAGAGCGCGAGGTGTTTCTGCATTTCGAGGGTGTCAAGGCCGCCTTCTTCGTTTCGATCAACGGTCGTTACCTGGGTTATGACCAAGGCTCCATGACCGCGGCTGAATTCAATGTCACCCGTCATCTGCGCCCTGGGAAGAATCGATTGGCAGTTCAGGTATTTCGCTGGTCGGATGGCAGCTACCTGGAAGACCAGGATATGTGGCGCTTCGCCGGCATCTATCGGAGTGTCTATCTCTTCGCAGCCCCCAAGGTCCATATCAGGGACTTCTTCGTCCAGACGGATCTGGATGAGGACTACCAGCACTCAACCCTCAGAGTGTCAGCCAAAGTAAAGAACAATGGAGAAGGCTCGGCAGTCACCATTCAAGTCAGGGGGGAGTTGTTCGACCAGGAAGAGCGGGTCGGTGAACCGTTTGAAGCATCAGGCGAGGTGGGGACCCTGGCAGAGAAAACGCTTGAACTGACTCAGGCGGTACGGAATCCGAAGAAGTGGTCAGCAGAAAAGCCCTACCTCTACAAGCTGATCTTGACGTTACTGGATGACACAGGAAGAAGGCTGGAAGTATTGAGCGAGACTATAGGATTCAGGGAAGTTGAGGTGAAGGACCGCCAGATCCTTATCAACGGCGTTGCCGTCGAGTTCAAGGGTGTGAACAAGCATGAGCATGATCCAGATCTCGGCCGGACCATGACCGTCGAGACGATGAAACAGGATCTGGCTCTCATGAAACAGTTCAACATCAACTCGGTACGACTATCCCACTATCCCAATGACCCGCAGTGGTATGACCTTGCTGACCAATACGGGATTTATGTGGTGGACGAGGTTAATGCTGAGTGCCACGGACAGGAAACTCTTTCTAGCGAACCAGCTTGGACTGATGCCTTGGTGGATCGTTTCAGCCGAATGCTGGAAAGAGACAAGAATCGTCCAAGCATCTTCATGTGGAGCACCGGCAATGAATGCGGCTTAGGAGTCGGCAGTTATGCCATGGCTGACTATGCTGAGAAGCATGACTCAACCCGTTTGATGTTCCATCAAGGCAATCCTTCGGGACGTGACGTGCCGAATGGTGATGCCCCCTATGCTGATGTCAACGGTATTCGTTATCCCAGTCCGGCTCACCTGAGAGATCATGGACTCTCGAGTCCGAAGCCGGTGGTAATGGGAGAGTACTCCCATGCGCTGGCAAACAGTGGAGGGCATCTTGACGAGTATTGGGAGATTATCTTCGAGCAGGACTCGCTACAGGGTGGCTACATCTGGGACTGGGTTGATCAGGGCTTAAGACATAACTTGATCACGACGCCCGATGATAGCGGGAACGGGCATTTCGGTGCCTTACTCGGGCGCCCTCAGGTCGTCCAAGGCAAAGTGGGACAAGCGGTTGCTCTCAGTGGTCTAGATGATTGGATCGAAGTGTATACCGGACCCCGTCTAGATCTCGACGAGGCAGTTTCACTTTCCCTGTGGATTTATCCCAGAAGCTGGCATGGGGCAAACCCGATTCTGTCACGAAGTAATCATTTCACTCTGGAGCAAAAAGAGGAACAGAGCGTTGAATTTGCCGTCTATACGATAATTCCGGACCAGCGTCGTATCCGCTTGCCACAAACCTACCGGCTGACGGCTCCGCTGCCCAGAGACTGGTACAACAACTGGCACCATCTTGGTGCGACGTATGATGGACGGATCATGAGAGTATTCGTGGACGGAAAGCTGACGGCTGAGCAGGATGCCCCGGGCAGACTCCGTCCATCGCAGTATCCCTTGAATGTCGGGAAGAATTGGTGGGAGAACCATGAGAACTACCGCGGCTGGTTGTCCAATTCGATTATCGATCAAGTGCGGATCTACGACACTGCCCTCGACGTCCAGCAGCTTCTTGAAGATTCAGCGGATACGTCTGGATGTGTTCTCAAGTTGGACTTTGACTCCTTTACGGAAGGAGAAGATTTTCTATCTTACGGTGCGACTCCCTGGGCATCTGGAACTCTGGATGGAATTATTTTCGCGGATCGGTCTCCCCAGCCCGAGCTTTGGCAGGTCAAGAAAAGCCAAGCTCCGGTTAAAGTGATACCGGTGGATTTGTTGGCCGGGACAGTCCGCGTCATCAATCGTTTCGACTTCACCAACCTTGCTGAGTTGAGTATCGGCTGGAGCCTTTCAGCCGACGGCGATGTATTGAAACAGGGCGAGTTAACCATTGAACTTGCTCCCAGGAAGAGCAGAGAGATTCAAGTTCCTCTCCCTAAGATCGAGGCCAAATCTGGAGTCGAGTACTGGCTGGCACTATCTTTTCTGCATCCGGAGAACTGGCCGGACGGAACCGGCGAGTTCGAGATTGCGTCAGAGCAGTTTCGGATTCCCTATCTGTCTTCTCCTCAGGATCCGCTCGACATTGAGGAATCTCCTGCACTTGGGCTTACTCAAAACGGATCGGAGATCGCCGTTTCCGGAGATCCGTTCCGGTACGAATTCGATGCAGAATCCGGACGGCTCGTTTCACTCCAGTATCGTGGGAAGGAACTGATCAAAGGAGGCCCTCAGCTTAACATTTGGAGGCCTCCGATCCTCAATGAGATGTCAATCTGGGATCTGGCTGAGTCGGAACAGTGGTACGACCTCGATCTGCACAGGTTAGAACACAGATTGGAGAAGATTACAGCTTCTCAGGTTTCCCCCCATTCTGTGGTAGTTAAGGTCGAGACGCTTTCTTCTCCGCCGGGAAGGAGCCACGGTTTTCAGAACACCTACGAGTATATGGTCTTCGGCAGCGGAGACATCTTGCTTCGGCATCGAGCCATTCCATTCGGCGATCTCCCCTGGCTTCCGAAGCTGGGGTTGCAGTTGGAGCTCTCGAAGGATCTCGAACGCTTCATCTGGTATGGCCGAGGGCCCTTCGAGACCTATCCCGACCGAAAAACGGGGGCCCGGATTGGAGTCTACTCGGGGTTGGCGGAGGATCAGTACGTGTCGTACGTCCTCCCGCAGGAGAATGGAAATAAGACCGATGTACGTTGGACGGCACTGACAAATGCCCAGGGGATAGGGCTGTGCATATTTGCCTATCCAACGATGAATGTAAGTCTGGACAGATTCGAGAACCTGGAGAGGGCCGTTTACGATTTTCAGCTGAGAGAAAAGGACACCCTCACTTTGAACATTGATCATCAGGTAACCGGTGTAGGCGGTACTCCGATCAACGTTCGGCCGAGGTACCGGACCTATCCCCGAGAGTATGAATACACTGTTCGCCTGAGGCCGTTCTCGACGAAGGAAGAAGATCCGATGGAACTGAGCCATCAGGTTCTCCCCGGTTGGTAACTCGGATGTCCAGGCCGTCCTACGCCGCTCGCCTATGGTTATGTACGCGCAAGGAACCTCATGGTGCTGTCAAGTTAAGCCGACTTCAGCGACCAGGATGGTGACGTCATTGACATTCTGATCACCAAACGGAGAAACAAGCGCTCGGCAATCTTGACTGGACACAGTCGATCCAGTTGATGGTAGTCTGAAGATCGAATGTTCCGTAATTCGGTGAACGTGGTTTGTGCTCTCATCGTTTGGCTTGGTTCGACGACCGGGTCCTCAGCCCAATCTCAAGAAGCGGTGGATGCTTTTAGCGGGGCCGACTATTCGAGAGCCGCAGGACTCTTGGAACGGGAAATGAGTGAAGGCCGGCCAGCGAATCGGATCCCCCTTTTTCTGGGGGTCTGCTATCTGAACCTGGGCAGAACCGAAAAGGCTCTTCCTCTCCTTCTGGATGCGTCAGATCGCTTTCCAGAGGATGCGGAGGTCTGGTTTAACTTGGGTCTCTGCAGCTTCCGACTCAGGAAGTTCGATGAAGCCGCAGACGCACTTGAGAAATCCTTGTCGATTAATCCTGGTCAGCCGCAGGTGTACAAATTGCTGGGGCGGATTCATGTGGTAAGGGAGGCGTATTCGAGAGCGGAAAGGGCGTTCATCAAGGCGATGCAATTGAGCCCCAGGGACAGCGAAACCGTATACCTATTGGGTCGTCTTTACCAGAGCATAGGCCGGCTGGAGGAAGCCGCTCACGCGTTCGACCACGTGCTCGAACTTGCACCTGATTCGGTGAGAGCTCAGGCTTATCTGGGAACTGTCTACTTCGGTCTGGGAAAAGGTGCTGAGGCGACGGAACTGCTGGAGAGGTCCGTGAAGACGAACGCAACTATGTCGGAGCCGGATTTTGTGCCACACCTGGAATACGGAATCTATCTGCAACGAATGGATCGTTTGGAGCAAAGTGCGGCCCAGCTCCAGAAAGCCGCTGAGCTGAGCCCGTCAAACCTCGAGACCTGGGTCGAGTTGGGGCGAAGCCTGTATCGCCTCAACAGACTTGATGAAGCCAGCCGAGCTTTGATGAAGGCGGCCGAACTGGACCCCAAGGACTCCCGTCCCCACTACCTATTGGCCCGGATTTGTTATGAGCAAGGCGATAAGAGATGCGGAGACAAACATGCGAGACAGGCGGAATGGAACCTGGATAGTCAGCCGCATTAGGCTGCCCTCCCTGTTTTGTGCCTGGGCCCTGGCTTATTTGAAGGTGGGACGGATCCGCCGTTGCGCGATTCCCTCCTTGATTAGCATTCTCCTCATCGAGGCGGGGGTCTGTGAAACTCGAATCCGGTTTCAGGAGATAGCTGCAGACTCCGGGATCGATTTTGTTGTCGACAACAGTGAGACTGATCGGAAGTTCCAGATTGAACCGATGATTGCCGGGGTTGCTCTTTTTGACTTCAATAACGATGGCCTGCTCGATATCTTCTTCTGTAACGGAGCAGATATCTGGACGCTGGAGAAGACCGAGGAGAAGTACTTCAATCGCTTGTACGTAAACCTGGGGGACCTCAAGTTCGCTGATGTCACTGCGGAGGCCGGAGTTAGGGGCCAGGGTTATTCGATGGGCACAGCGGCGGGCGACTACGACAATGACGGATGGACCGACCTCTATGTCACCGGCGTGAACCGGAACATCCTCTATCGAAACCTCGGTAACGGACGTTTCGAGGACGTTACAATCCGAGCCGGAGTGACGGCTTCCGTCGAAGGACTCGGCAAACTCTGGTCTGTAGGGGCAGGATGGTTCGACTTCGATAACGATGGAGACCTGGATCTGTTCGTAGTCAACTACTGCGTGTGGAGCCGAGACAAGGACTCTCGTTGCGGTGCTGACAAACCTGGTTACCGCACCTATTGCCACCCTAAGATGTACGATCCCCTACCTAATCTCCTGTATCGGAACGAAGGAGACGGAACTTTTATCGATATTTCGGAGGAATCGGGTATCGGAAGCCACTTGGGAAAGGGAATGGGCTTAGCTTTGGCAGATTTCGATTCTGATGGCTACCTGGATGCATTTGTGTCTAATGACGCCTGGCGGAACTTTCTGTTTCGGAATCTGGGGACTGGCCGATTCGAAGAGATCGGAATGGAAGCGGGTGTGGCCTACACAGACAGTGCTCGACCGGTTTCAGGAATGGGAGCGGACGCAGGTGATTACGATGGAGATACGCTTCCGGATATTTTCATGACGGCACTCTCAAATGAAACCTTTCCGCTGTTCAAGAACTTGGGAGACGGCTTGTTTAGAGACGATCGATTTCAAAGCGGGATTGGAGTCGATACTCTGCCCTGGGGCGGTTGGAGTCTGGGTATGGTCGATCTGGATAACGACGGCGACCTGGATCTTTTTACGGCAGGGGGTCACGTCCAGACCAATGAGGAGCTTTACACCAACCGGCCCTCTCAACAGACGAACAGGGTCTTCGAGAACCTGGGAAATGGACGCTTGGAAGACGTTACTCTGCAGTGTGAAGGGCTTACAGCAATTGGCTTGCACCGCGGGGCAGCCTTTGGAGACCTGAATAACGACGGACTCCTTGATGTCGTCGTAACCCGTCTTAACGCTCCTGCAGAAGTTCTGCGAAACTCAACAGAAGCTGCGGGAAATTACCTGCTTCTTCAACTTGAAGGCACCCGGTCGAGTCGCAGTGGGCTGGGAAGTGAAGTGCGTGTCACTCTCGACTCTGGACGTGAGCTTGTACGCCTGGCCAGGTCTGCTGTCGGATATGGAGGCTCAAGCGACTCCCGCGTCCACGTTGGGCTGGGTAACTCCGCCCTTCGTTCGGTCAGGATCGTGTGGCCAGGTGGAAACACACAGGAACTGGAAGGTGTAAGAGCAAACACCCTGGTCAAAGTGAAGGAATCGTATTCTGACTAGACTGGAGAACTTACGCGCATTTCTCACAAGCCGGCGAGAATTGGGGCTATTAGTTGCTTGCTTTGCCCCTTTGCTAAAATAGCTGAGGATGGTTTGGACAACTCGAGCGACGGGGCTTTGGAATATGGTAAGACTCTGTCTAACCTCGCTCCTATTTTCGCTCTTCTTTCTTGGTGCCGGGACGTTTGCCTTCCAGGACGAAAAGGAACTCAAGCAGGAGGAGGCGGAGGACCATTTTAGAAAGTGGTTGAACGAGGACGTTCTCTTCATCATTAGCAGCGACGAGCGAGCTGTATTTAAAGCACTGACTACCCCCGAAGAGAAAGAGCAGTTCATCGAGCAGTTTTGGTTTCGAAGGGACCCTGACCCTCGAACCTCCGAGAACGAGTTCAAGGAAGAGCACTACCGGCGGATCGCTTACGCAAACGAACGTTTTACCAGTGGATATCCGGGCTGGAAGACGGACCGGGGACGCATATATATCCTCCATGGGCCACCTGTCGAGATCGAATCCCATTCTTCAGGGGGGGCCTACCAGCGGCCTATAAACGAAGGAGGGGGGACAACCTCCACTTATCCATTTGAGATCTGGCATTATCGGAAAATTGAGGGGGTTGGGAATGACATTGCCCTCGAGTTTGTGGATCGAAGCTTGAGTGGCGAGTATCGGCTCGCTCTGTTACCGGAGGACAAGGACGCCCTGCTCCATGTCACTGGTGGTGGCCTGACGCTTTCAGAGGAGATGGGACTGACCCAGAAGAGGGATCGCACCTATTTCTCCGGCAGACGGGACGCCGACCCGATTGCGTTGACGACTGCGCGAGACGATCACTTCTATCGCTGGGAGATTTACACGCAGGTCCAGGGACCGAAATCGGTCAAATACAAAGACTTACAAGAGCTGGTTAAGGTCAACATTGAGTTTTCCAACCTTCCGTTTCGAATTCGACAAGACTACTTTCGCCTTAACTCAGATCAAGTCTTGGTTCCGATCACAGTGCAAGTCGAGAATAGGAACCTCTCTTATCAGGAAGAGGCTGGCCTCCAAGTTGCCAGGGTGGCGATCTACGGGATTGTGACCAGCTTTCAGAACCGAATCGTTGACGAGTTTGACTCCGACCTGCTGAGTTCTTTCCCGCTCGATGGCCTGCAAAAAGGCCTCGAAAAAAGTTCGATTTATCAGAAGATCCTTTTGCTTGATTGTAGGCAGCGCTACAAGCTTGATTTAGTGGTCAAAGATATCAATAGCGGTCAGGTTGGTGTCATGCGGAAGGGCATTATTCTCCCGAAGATAGAGTCCGATACCCTTGCCGTCAGTTCAGTGATCCTGGCTGAGCTGATCGAGCCTCTTAACTCAGTGCCTGACCTCAACGAAATGTTCGTCATCGGTGATGTTAAGGTGGTACCGAATGTAGACAAGACCTTCTCGACCAGCAAGCCACTGGGCCTCTATTTTCAGGTCTACAACGCGAAGATTGACCAGTCTTCGCTTCAGCCTTCATTGAGAATCGCCTACAAACTCCTCAAGGATGGGAAACTTCTTAAGCAGACGGTGGATCAACGAGGCGAGTCGATCCAGTATTTCTCTGGGAATCGGGTTGTCGTGACCAAGCTGCTGAGTGTCGATAGATTGCCCGCCGGACCGTACCGGATCATGGTAGAGATAGGCGACCAGCTGTCGGGTGAACGCGTCGAACTTGTCCAGCCTTTTGCGGTTACGATAGATAGAAAGGATTGAAGAGTGGTCTTGGATTTTTCGAGGAGATTCTACGGTGCGGGCTTTCTCGTGGTTTGTTTGGCAGCCGGGAATGCAGGGGCGCAAGAGCAGGCTCAGCCTAGGCCGGCACCATCTTCCGATCAGCGAGGCCAACAGACCGATCCTCAAATCCAAGGCCCGGTGGATTCGTTTCTTTTTCTCTCAGGGGATGTGATTCTGGCGGATGGATCATCGCTGGATGAAGAGCAACGAGTCGAGATGATTTGTGGAGGGCGTGTTGAGTATCAGACGACCGTTGCTCCTAGTGGGAGATTCACAATTGAACTTGGAAAAGCGACCGGCTATGGAATGACGGATGCGAGCGTTGGTCGTGAGTTGTCCGATCCGGGGGCCTTATCGAATACCCAGTCGGCTGGCCTTGCCGGCGCAGGAACTCTTCCTCAATCGCCATTCAAGCAACATAATCTGAGTGGATGCGAGGTGAGACTCCAGCCAAAGCCTGGTTACTATTCCGAAGAGATTCGGCTCGGTTCTCGAAGTAGCTTCGATAGTCCTGAGATTGGCACCATCGTTCTGCACAGGCTATCCGGGGACGAGGGAACCACTGTAAGCCTTACTACACTGGAGGCACCCGCCGAGGCGAAACGAGCCTTTGAGAAGGCCCAGAAGGAACTTGGAAGAAAGCGTGTCAACTACTCGAAAGCGGCCAGGGAACTGAAGAAAGCTGTGGAGGCCTACCCGCAGTTCGCTGGAGCATGGGACCTTTTGGGGCAAACACGGTTGGCAGAGAAAGATAAGGAGGGTGCGAAGGCCGCCTTTGAGAATGCGATAAAGGCCGACCCAAGG
>JAUVSF010000477.1 GCA_030597245.1 Acidobacteriota bacterium | reverse complement strand
CTCAAGGGCACCTATCAGACAGAGAGCCGGGGCAGCATCTACGAAGAGTCCTCTTCCAATCCGTTTGCGCAAGCTCTGGTTCAGGAAATGCGGGACACCCTGGAGCGGAAACGGGCCAAAGGAGCTTCGGAAGGTCTACGGCTGGGAGCTACGACCGCAGTGAATTGTCTGGAGGTACTCGAGGTGGATATTCTCTATTACCTGAAGACGGACGGAGACAGTACGGAATACCTCAACTTCATCTCCAGGAACCATCCTGAAGCAGCCTCCCCCGGCAAACAGAATGGCCTGATCATTGCTCCGTAATGGTGTCTGCTCGGAGACCGCACACCTTGAGGGTTTGTTGCTCAGAAGGGCATCCCACTCAAATCCGAAGCTCGAAATTCGAAACAATTACGAAATCAGAAGGTCCAATCCGCTTTTCTCACCAGGTGGCGAGGCGCGTGAAGAGCCCCTGAGCTCGCTCGTCGTTCGACAATCCTCCGGGACTCCTTATAGTCCGAAATAGGACGCGTGACGGAAGATAAGCTTCCAGCTTGTCACGTTGGAGATCAGCAGTCTTGGTGACGGCCGGGAAGGCCATCTTCCGGCCACCACGAAACCCATTTGCAGCCGATCGGAAGATAAGCTTCCAGCTTGTCACGTTGGAGATCAGCAACCTGGTGACGGCCGGGAAGGCCATCTTCCCCCGGGGTTCCGTGTCGGTGGTAAGCGGACATACGGAGCCGGGTCCTTTCCAGGGCCCGGGGCTGGCGAAACCCCAGGTTGTCGGATCGTAAGTCAATGAAGCCCCGTGATTTAAGCACACTCGGGGCGGATGAACCCGGTACCGCGGTAGCCACTTTGTGAGAAATGCGGGCTCGATCAGTTGGTCAGCTCTACGAGATTTTCTTTCTTCTTTTTCTTCAGTACGGTCTCTTCATAGTACTCGCGAACCATTGCAGCCTCTCGAGCAGCTTTCTGTCGCAGTAACTTCTCGTCGCGAGTCGTCTGCGGTTTTTCGCTTTTCGCCCGGACTTTGTTAACGTCCGTTTCATTTAGCTCGAGACCGTGTTGGTAGCTGCTCAGATCAACGTTCTTTCCGCCGGCATAGATTTCATGGCGGCCATGCTTCTTGTACCACTCCGCCACGGTAGCATTCATGTGCATGTGTTCAATGATGTTCCGCCACCCGTGTCCGGTGTTGTACGCACAGAACGAGATTTCCCCTTCCTGCGTTCCGTACGGAATCACACACATCTCCGTGCGTCTGAAGTCGTAGTTGTAGAGATCTTGG
The DNA here is from genome assembly GCA_030597245.1 of Acidobacteriota bacterium. Lineage (GTDB taxonomy): Bacteria > Acidobacteriota > UBA6911 > RPQK01 > JAPXNP01 > JAUWTT01. The sequence continues at coordinate 2,914 of JAUVSF010000477.1, read as the reverse complement.
AACCACATCCCGGCAATGAAAAGAAAGTTCCACGGATCCTTTCTCCTCTCAAGCGCGTCATCACCAAAGTTCTGTCCGTAGTCTTTCCCGGTAAGGCCGTAACTCTTGTCGAACTTCTTGAAAATGTCCCACAGAGTCAATCTCTTAGGAGCCTTAAAAGGATGATAATTCTTAAGTAAGGCCAACCCCATCATGAGGTTGCTCAGAACCTTGCCGCGCCCGGCGTCAGTGATCTTCCGGATGTCGGCGACAAAGCCGGGGATGTACAGAAACTCGGAGACCGGCTTGGCATCCTTGGTTTCCTTATCGATCATCAGTGCGGTACCTACGCCACAGTTCGGGTGACATCCGCAGCTGACCTGACCCCATTCCGACTCGGGGCCATGAGCAAGGTCGGCGAAATCTGAGAAAGCCTGCATCAGCGAGAGCGGAAACCAGTCTCTCAAGGGTTCGGTCAGCCCTGTCTGAGCCTTCACGTCCCGAGCCATGTGAGACAGTGTGTACCTCTGCCGCAGCCTGCGTTCGTCAGTGATAAGCTCGTCACGTCCAGTGAAAGAAACCGGCTGGAAGGCGATGAAAGCAATCTTCCTGGGATTATCCATTGCGAACCGAATGATCGGACCCACCTGGTCGTTGTTGACGTCGTTCACCAACGTGGTAACCAGGACAATCTCCGTGCCCGCATTGTGGATGTTCTCTATCGCCCGAAGCTTGATGTCAAACAGATTCCCAATATGCCTGTGGCTGTTGGCATCATTCCCAACTCCGTCGAACTGGAAGTAGACAAAACGAAGCCCTGCTTCCGCCGCCTTCTGGGCAAACTTGAAATCTCTGGCAAACTCGATCCCGTTCGTAGCAGCCTGAACACTGTTGTATCCAACTCTCCGGCAGTACCGAATAGCGCGGAAAAAATGGGGCGAAAGAGTGGGTTCCCCGCCAGAGAACTGGACCGACATCTGGCGGCGAGGTTTGATCTGCAGAGCATTGTCCAGAATCTCCTTGATCTCATCCCACTCGAGCTGATGGACAAATCCGACCTGGTTAGCATCCATGAAGCACGGGTCACACATCATGTTGCAGCGGTTAGTCAGGTCAACCGTCAGAACAGCACCTCTCCCATGCTTGATCGAACTGGATCCATGGTTGTGGAGTTCTTCATCGGCATGCGCACGCATGTCTCGGCCGGGAAAGTTCGACTCAATCCACTTCATGAAGTTCTTGTCGATCGACATGATGTCTTCGTACTTCCCGTGGATGGGGCATTCCTTAAGCATCCAGATCTGGCCGTCGCGCTCCACGATCCTGGCCTTCAGCTCGCCCACTTTCTCTTCGATGAGAATCCTGTAGTCCTCTTCCCCGCTCAGGATCTTCTCTCGAGCTTCCACCACACACCTAGGGCACAGGGAGTCGGTTTCCCGGGGCCATCCCAGTTTCGGTTTGGTCTTCTCCCAAGACTTCAGAAGTGGCTTGTCACTCCACTTCGGAGTGAAGCTCTCTTTAGGCCTGTATTTGTTGAAAAACTGAATGAAATCAAAAGCGACACCGCCGGTACGACAAATCGCTGCATCGACCAGCTTAAATGCGGTGGCACTTGCACCACTTCTTGGCATAAAGTCCTCCTCCGCGAAAGAGTCCTAGATTAACGCTCAGGTTTTGAGCTCTAGATACAAAAGTCCTGATCCCAATTCGGGGAACTAAATTACTACGTTAGAAGATTCAACATCGATCGGTCAAGTTGTTAAGCCTCAAGAAGATGGCAAGGTTGTGTCTTTTTTTGAAAAGTGATCCTCGTCCGTCTGAAGCAGGAAAAGACTCAGAAGCGAGCTAAGGGCCCACCCGAGACAATTCATGCACTCACCACTAAGTCACAAAATCGCTATGGATTCTTTGTGACTTAGTGCTTTGGTGATAACCACGTCTCAATCAATCCAAGGGGTGGATTTCGATTTTCCGGAAAAAGATCTCCGCGCCTTCCGACTGAAACAGGATGTTGCCTCCTGAGAGACTGGAATCGACAGCGACGTTGACAACGGTTCCGTTCACAAGGTTGGTGATCTTATTGCCGTCGCAAATCACCTCGGCCCGGGTCCATTCGCCAAAGGAACTTTCCACGTCGTTCTTGCCCCGAAAACCGAGTACATCATTCCAGTCCGGATCACGACCAAACCAATTGACTCTACCGCGATCAAGCCGCGTAGGTGAGCCACCCGGATCGTAAACAGTCTCACCGTCACGGTCCTTGCTTACCGAAGCTGTAATTTGAGGGCTCTTCCGGTTTCCAGCTGCATCATAGCCGGCAACAAGAATGAAGTCCCCGACACCTCCTTCAATGATCTGGAATTCAATCGAACGCATCCAGGGACCGTTGAAATCTTCCTTCGTGTTTCCATCCGGACCCTGGCAGTGAAGCAGAATACCGCTATCTCGAGTCGAGTTGATCCGATTTCCCCAGGTAGCCAATCCCCACCGAAACTCGACTACCAATCGATAATCCCTATAAGCTTGAACCGTCACGAAGCCCCCCCACCTTTCACCACTGACACGAAGTGCAGGCGCCCCGTCTATCTGCTCAACCACGGAAAAGACTCGATCCGGATCCTCTCTATGCGAATCAACAAGCCAAGTGTAGAAATTGCTCAGGTCCTTGCCGTTGAAGAGTACGATCGGCTTCTCAGGCTTAATGATCTCTCCACCCAATGTCACACCGATGGAACTCAGCACGCAAACTACAGTGAAAAACAACCGATGATTCATTCTGACCCCTATCCCGTCACTCTATCTTCACTTTATCGACCTTTCGGAACTTGATCCCATTCAAGCCCCAATCTACCACCAAGTCACCAACGACACTAAGGAAAGCGCATTAATCTTGGTGATTCTTGGTGTTCTTGGTGGTTTCGTCTTCGAACTTGCG
>JAUVSF010000545.1 GCA_030597245.1 Acidobacteriota bacterium | reverse complement strand
CCTTTTTCGACCATCGCCGCATTCAAATGACAGAAACCACCGGTTCTGATCTGAACAGCCAGTATCCCTTGCCGGGCAATCGCCTCCGAGTCCACCATCGAATCGATATCTCCCTCAATTACCGAGATCCGATGATCATCTTGCAGATGGTCCAGACTCCTCAAGATGAGGCTGGTCTTACCCGAGCCCGGCGAAGACATCAGGTTAACCAGACAACCGCCCGCCGAGGCCAGATTCGCACGAATTCCAGCGGCAAGTCCCTTGTTTTCGGCCAGGACTTCTTCCTTAATGTCAATCAACTTCACACCTTCCATCATTGAGCCTCCATACTTTCAACCCGATACCCTGTTCCCGAGATCAGGGACCCTTCGTTCCGACCACACTCGGGGCAAAGAGCCGCCTCCAAATCCTCCCGGGCCACTGAGAACTCCAGAGAGCATCCGCGGCAAGAGAACGTCAACTCGGATCGCTGAATCCTCAGCTTTGCACCCTCAGCAACGGTGCCTCGGCTCAAATGATCAAAGTACCTCTGAAGCCATTCCTCTTCAAGATCGCTGAGTGCCCCGATGCTAAGCTTGATCGATACGACTCTCTGCACGTTGTTTGATTCTGCGTGTTTGAGAACGATGCCGAGGATGCTGTTGGTCACAGAAAGTTCATGCATCTTCAGTTTCCGGCCGCGCGCCGGCTAGCCTCCATTTCCCATCTGAGTCTAGCCGTCTGAGGACGAAAATCACAAATCCCCATTCGCAAATCGTCAATCGTCAATCGTCAATCGTCAATCGTCAATGAAATGATACTCCAGTCAACTCCCCGGGTAGGCAAACCTTCGTAGAGTCTCCAAATCAGGACGCTGGTCTCAGTTTGATATATGATGGCGCACCTTGGAAAATTCGGAAAAAGGAAGAAACTAGATCCTTTTGGCGCCAGTTTTCGTATCAAAGGAAGAGTTGATTCACACGTTTGCCACAAGAGGAAAGAAAAGGGAATGCTGGAAAAAGCCTTCTTGATCGTAATTCTTCTAGGTGGGCCTTTGGTCCTTTGCAGTTGTAGCAAGTCGGTTGAACTCTCTGCGGTTGCTGATCTCGGAATAACCTGGGAACTGATAGAGAATACTGAATCAGGGTTCCGCTCGGAGTTGACTATTACGAACAGCGGAAACTCCATTCTTCCGGAGCGGGGGTGGTCACTTTACTTCAACCTGGCAAGGACGATTACTCAGGGAAGCTATCCGGAAAGCGTCGAAATAACTCGAGTCAATGGTGACTTCTATAAACTGTCCCCGACAGAAAGCTTCCCTACCCTGGAGCCGGGTGAGCAGCTGTCAATCCCGTTCGATGGTGAAGCTTCTATCGTCAACGTCTCTGTGGCACCGGCAGGTTTTTACATCGTTGCGGAGACTGAGGCCGTTGAGACGGTTGCACCCGTTTTGGATGTAACCATCAAGCCCTGGGTTAACAGAGGGCAAACGCGCAGAGGACCCGGTGATCACCTGCCGGTGCCTACGGCGCAGTCTCGTTATATCAGGAACGAAGCTCTTCAGCCGCTACCGGAAACGGAACTCGACAGAGTGATCCCTACGCCGCTTAGTACCAGGAAAGGCCCTGGCCAAGTCGAGATCAATGCCAAAACGTTTGTTTCCTATTCAGCTGATCTTTCGTCGGAAGCACGCTTTCTGATCGAAGCATTAAGCCCGATCGTTGGAACAGAACTCTACAGCGAAGAAGGATCTGCCAAGGAACAACAAGCTATCACGCTGGCAATGGGAAACCTCAGGATCTCGGGGAGAATTCGAAAATCCGGGAGCGAGGCCTATCGCCTGACCGTCGATCCGAAATCCGGCATTCAGATAATTGGAACTGACCCGGCCGGTGTGTTTTACGGTATTCAGACCCTGCGAGCGTGGTTGCCGGTCCAAGTATATGAAGAACCCAACGAGTCAGTTTCGATCGATGCGGTGAGGATCGAGGATATGCCTCGTTTCTCGTATCGAGGAATGCATCTCGATGCGGGGCGGAATTTCCAGTCCAGGGAAACGGTCAAGAGGCTGCTGGACCTCATGGCCTTTTACAAACTCAACCGGTTCCATTTCCACATTACGGACGACGAAGGGTGGCGACTGGAGATTCCCTCGCTCCCCGAGTTAACAGAGTTTGGAAGCAAGCGCGGACACACCGAGACTGAGACCGATCACCTGTTCCCATCGTTTGGCTCAGGCCCTTATCCCGATCCTGCCATCTCTCACGGTAGCGGCCATTACACTCGTGACGACTTCGTGGAGATCCTGCGGTACGCCCATAAACGTCATATAGAGGTCATTCCTGAGATTGACGTTCCGGGCCACGCCAGAGCCGCCATCAGAGCTATGCAGACTCGCTACGATCATCTCATGGCCCAGGGCGAAGAGGATCAGGCGACTGAGTTCCTGCTCGATGATCCGGAAGAACGCTCACAATACAGATCTATCCAGGGCTGGGACGACAACGTTATCAACGTGTGCCTGGATTCAAGCTATCACTTCCTTGCAACGGTCGTCGACGAGATAAGAGCAATGTACCAGGAAGCAGGCGCTCCGCTGACCACAATCCACACCGGAGGTGACGAAGTCCCCGCAGGAGTCTGGAAGGAGTCCCCAGCCTGCGCAGCTCTCATCAATTCGGTTGAAGAAGATCGTCTCAAAAGTCCCGCAGACTTGACCAACTATTTCTTGCGACGGTTTAACCTGATTCTGAAAGATCGAGAACTGGTCCTTGCGGGGTGGGAAGAGATCGCATTGACAGGAGCAACACACGCAGCCGGCGGAAAGAAGGAGCCGAATCCAGAGTTTATCGAAGAGGGTTTCAGGGCCTACGCCTGGAATTCAGTCTGGGGGTGGGGTGGTGAAGAGAATGCATACAAGCTGGCCAATGCAGGTTACAAGGTCGTTCTCTGCAACGCCTCCAACTTGTACTTTGATCTGGCTTACAATAATGATCCCCACGAAATTGGATACTACTGGGCTGGATTTGTTGATTCCCGCAGTCCGTGGGAACTGATTCCATTGGACCTGTATCGGAGTGCCCAGACAGATGTGATGGGCAATCCGATTCTGCCTGGCACCTATCGTAAAGCTACCAAGCTCAATAGGACCGGAAGGCAGAACATCATTGGAATCCAGGGACAACGCTGGGCCGAGAATGCTAAAGACCGAGAAGCTACCGAATACCTGGTTTTCCCGAAGCTTCTGGGCTTGGCCGAGCGTGCCTGGGCGCAGCACCCCGCCTGGGCAAAAGTCTCGGCAGTCGCTGCCCGCCAGAAGAGCCGGTCTAAAGCCTGGAACCGATTTGCCAACACGCTGGGTCAGCGAGACCTTCGAAGGCTGGATTTCCTCCATGGCGGCATCGGATACCGAATCCCTCTGCCGGGAGCCGTAGTTGAAAATGGCACCCTCAGCGCGAATGTTGCGTTCCCGGGTCTCACCATTCGGTATACCAGCGACGGCAGCCAACCGACTGCTGCGTCACGCCGGTACACGGAACCTGTCGAGGTTTCAGGAGAAGTTATCAACCTGAAGACCTTTAGGTCCGTGGGGAGAAGCAGCCGGACCACGACCGGTGAAGGGGAATAGCACGCTTTTCTCACCAGGTGGAGTAGCGAGGCGCATCAAGAGCCCCCGGTCTCTGAAATCCCGGGGCTCCGT
>JAUVSF010000273.1 GCA_030597245.1 Acidobacteriota bacterium | reverse complement strand
TGTCTTTTCCATCGTCCGGATCTGAACCTCGCTATATTACATCGGCTATTGCCGAACCTATGTCAGCGGGACTTTCCACCACATGAACCCCGCACTCCCTCAGCTTGGACATTTTCTCGGCGGCAGTCCCTTTGCCCTGTGAAATGATGGCGCCGGCATGTCCCATCCGACGACCCGGGGGCGCAGTCTGACCGGCAATGAAACCGACCACCGGTTTGCTGAGGTTCGCCTGAATGTATTCGGCTGCCTCTTCCTCGGCAGTGCCTCCAATCTCACCGATCATGACTACAGCGGTAGTTTCCTCGTCCTGCTCGAACGCTTCCAGTGCATCGATGAAGCCTGTACCCGTAATCGGATCTCCACCTATACCGAGACTCGTGCTTTGTCCCAAACCGCGTGACGTCAATTGTCCAACAGCCTCATACGTCAAAGTTCCGCTCCTGGAGATTACTCCAATCGGACCCTCGATATGAATCTTCCCCGGCATAATCCCGATCTTGCACTTCCCGGGGGATATGATCCCGGGACAGTTCGGACCGATCAAGCGCGTTCCCTTATCCTTCATCGAATCCGCTACCTTGAGCATGTCGAAGACGGGAACTCCTTCGGTGATGCAGACAACGAGCCTCACCCCTGCGTCCACCGCCTCAAGTATCGCGTCCGCTGCAAAAGGAGGAGGCACGAAAATCACGCTCGCATCAGCCTGCTCTTTCTCAACAGCTTCCATGACCGAGTTGTAAACGGGGATTCCCTCATGAACCGTTCCACCTTTACCGGGTGTAACCCCGGCCACAATCTTGGTTCCATACTCCTTGCAGAGCCGTGCGTGAAAAGAACCCTCGCGTCCTGTAATTCCCTGAACTACTACTCTAGTGTCTTTATCTACCCAGATTGCCACAGTGTGATCTCCCTAGCCTGCCGCCGCAACGACCTTCCGGGCGGCATCCCCCATACCTTCAGCCACAATGAAGTCAAGACTTGATGAGTTGAGTATCTCTCGTCCCCGGTCAACGTTGGTTCCCTCCAACCGGACCACAACGGGCAACTCAACTCCGACATCCTGAACCGCCTGAACAACGCCCTCCGCAACCGTATCGCAACGCATGATGCCGCCAAAAATGTTGATCAGGACGGCCTTCACGCTCGCGTCTGCCACCAGGATCATAAAGGCGTTCTTCACTTGCTCAACACTGGCTCCACCGCCCACGTCCAAAAAGTTCGCCGGGCTTCCGCCGGCCAGTTTGATGATATCCATGGTCGCCATGGCCAAGCCGGCACCGTTTACCATGCAGCCTACGTTTCCATCAAGCTTGATGTAATTCAGTCCATAACGAGAGGCCTCGATTTCGAGAGGTTCCTCCTCGTCGAAATCCCGCATCTCAACGATCTCCGGATGTCGAAACAGGGCGCTGTCGTCGAAATTTATCTTGGCATCCAGCGCCAAAACCTGTCCATCACCTGTTTCGATCAATGGGTTGATCTCAGCGAGCGAGCAATCAAGCGCTTCAAAGGCTCGATAAAAAGCTGTCATCAATCCTGAAACCTGGCGCGGAACGAGACCAAGTTTGTAGGCAAGCTTACGAATCTGATAGGGCTGGAGTCCTGTCGCAGGATCGATGTGCTCCTTTAGTATCAACTCGGGAGACTTCCGAGCTACTTCTTCAATTTCGACCCCACCTTCACTGCTGGCCATCACGACCGGTTTCCCCTCGCTTCGGTCAATGATTATGCCAAGGTAGAACTCCCTTTTGATGTCCAACCCTCGTTCGATCAGGGCCATTCTGACAGTGCTTCCTTCCGGTCCGGTCTGAGGGGTGATAAGCCGGCTCCCGATCATCTCCGAAGCATACCGTTCCGCCTCTTCGGGTGTTCCGGCAATCTTGATCCCTCCTCCCTTGCCTCGTCCACCAGCATGAATTTGAGCTTTAACCGCCACCGTTCCGCCGAATCGTCGTGCCACCTCGTACGCCTCTGCTGAACTTCTCACGACCTTCCCTTCGGGAACCGTAACGCCGTATTTTGCGAGTAACTGTTTCGCTTGGAACTCGTGAATTTTCATAAGCGTTAAGTGAAGCATGATAGATAGGCCAATTCAAGTCAGGTTCGGGGTAGGAAAATGAGGTTTGTCCTGCCGTGGAATGGTCTTGAGTCTTGGGTCTTGGGGGCTGTAACCAACCTCAGGGTAAGTAGACCCGAGAACTCAATTAACCACAAAAACACAAAAGCACTAAGAAGAATGTCTCCTCTCTTAAGGTTTCCTTGGTTCTCACTTCGCATTTCGAACTTCGCACTTCGTCGTTCGTACTTCGTCGTTCGCACTTCGTCGTTCCCTATTTCGGTTAAACTTGTATGGCCCAAATGGACAATTCAACCCGTCAGCCTTACGGAACCTGGAAAAGCCCCCTTGAACCACATCTCCTGGCATCAGATGTAGTCCTTCAGGACGTCCAATGGGATAGCGACGGAAAAACCTTGCTGTGGCTCGAATCTCGTTCCGGTACCGGGGTTCTCGTCTGCAGACAAAATGGGGCCGCAGGACATCGGGACTTGACCCGAAACGTGTCAGTCCGCGCCAAAGTTGGATATGGAGGCGGCGAATTCTCTGTTTCCCGTGGCATCGTCTACTTCGTCAGCGAGCAAGAGATCTACCGCCAGCCGATTGACTCCACCCAAAGCCAACTCCTCGGCAGTCCGGGTGTATCCGTTGCCGCTCCCACACCGTCTCCAGACGGGCGATGGCTCCTGTTTGTTGCCTCGACATCCGAGAAGGACTCTATCCGTCTCATCGACTCCGACGGACAGATGGAACTTACAGCTCTCGTCAGTGAGAGCGACTTCTGCATGCAGCCTGCCTGGAATCCCGACAGCCGGCGCGTGGCCTGGGTCACCTGGAACCATCCCAACATGCCCTGGCAAGAGAGCTCCGTTTGCCTTGCCGAACTGCTTCTATCGTCAGCCAAGCAAGAAACAGGTGAGATAATTACACTGAATTCTCTGCTGGGAATCTCAGGAGGCAGCTTTCAGCCTTGCTTCTCGCCTGACGGCAAATACCTGAGCTTTGTTTCTGACCACCACGGCTGGTTCAACCTTCAAGTGTTGGACCTCGCGAGGATGCAGATAGTGGCCAAAGTGGAAGAACCGGCTGAACACGCACCGCCAGCCTGGATCCAGGGTATGCGCAGTCATGCATGGGCGGCGAACAGCACACAGATTTACTACCTCCGCTCGCAGGAAGGCAGCACACAGTTGGCCATTTTCGACCTTGAGAAACAAACAGTCTCGGTCGTTGCCGGACTCGGTCAGTATTCAACGTTGCGCCAACTGTCCTTTTCCACCGTCAACAACACGGCCGCTCTTATCGGTTCAACTCACAACAGCCCTCCGAGAATCGTCACTGGGGAATGCCACATCGATACCCCGGAGGCGGTTGTCACGGTTGAGCGCCGCAGCAGTTCGGAACTGATCCAATCCGATTTCCAGAACCAACTCGAGTACTTGAGCTGGGGGTCGGGTGCATCAGCCTGTTACGGGCTGTACTATCGACCCAGGAATCCCGAGTTCCATTGGGATGGGCCTCCACCACTCATAATCAAGGTCCATGGTGGCCCCACTTCTGAGTACACGACCGGCTTTGATTCCGACACACTCTTCTTTACGACTCGCGGCTACGCCGTCCTGGCCCTGAATTACCGCGGGAGTAGTGGATACGGCAGGATTTATCGTGATTCTTTGAAGGGAAACTGGGGACTCTCAGACGTAGAAGATGTCCGGTCTGCTGCAGATTACTTACTCGCCGAGGGACAAGCAGATGCTGAACGCGTGGTTGTGATGGGGGGAAGTGCCGGAGGTTTCACCGTTTTGAACAGCCTGATTCGTTACCCCGGTTTTTACCGTGCAGGCATCTGCCGGTATGGCGTTTCTGATCTTTTGGCTCTGGCCCGGGAGACACACAAGTTTGAAGCTTATTATCCTCTCTTCCTGGTGGGCGATCCGAAAGAAAACGAAAAGCGGTATCGGGATCGTTCGCCCTCCTTACATGCCGACCGAATACAGGATCCGCTCGCACTCTTCCAGGGGGCAGAGGACAAAGTTGTTCCAAAAGCCCATTCCGACACGATTGCGGACTCACTCACAAGTCGTGCTGTCCCACACGTGTACAGAGTCTTCGAAGGGGAGGGGCACGGGTGGCGCAAAGCAGAGACTGTTGCAGAGTATTACCAGATAGTCGATGCTTTCTTGAGGAGTTTCGTAGTCCCTGACCGGGCGACTCAGCAAACGAAATGAAGCGTGCTAGAATCGGGGCGTGCATACGGACGTTTTGATCATTGGGGCAGGCTTTGCGGGAGCCGCCACTGCATACCATCTGGGTGAGATATTCGACGGATCCGTTCGGATAATCGAAAAGGAAGAGGTTCCTGGTTTTCATGCTTCGGGCCGAAATGCTTCGCTGTTGCTCCAGTCGGTGGCCCATCCGGAAGTGCGCGCTACCGCTGCGAAAAGCAGGGTCGCCTATTCCGAACGCGCGGAACTTGTGGGGTATCGACCGGTCGGCTCTCTACTATTGGGAACGGTTGATCAGCTGGAGCCACTGCGACAACCGGACCTGATCGAGACCGAGTTTCGAAATCCGGACGAAGTCAGGCGGCTCATTCCGATCCTCGAAGGGCACAGTTTCGACACCGCACTGTGGACCCCTTCCGACGGCGTTATCGATATTTCCCAGCTCTTACAGTTCTACCTGGAAGGCGCAAGGAACCGTGGCTGCCATCTGGACCTGATGAGAAAAGTGACCGCCATTGAGAGAATCGGCTCGCACTTTCGAGTTGAGACGACCGAAGGCACTGTTGAAGCAGGCGTTGTCGTCAATGCCGCTGGAGCGTGGGCAGGTGAGGTTGCGGAACTGGCGGGAGTAACTCCTCTGCCGACCGCCTCTTACAAACGCCACCTCTTCGTGCTTGAACAGGTTCCCGGGGCTACGTCGGACTGGCCTTTCGTTTGGAGCATGGCACAGAATTTTTATTTCCGCCCAGAATCTGGAGGACTTCTCTTCAGCATCTGCGACGAGGAACTGGGGCACGCGGACTTCATCCCCAACGTCGCTCCCGGCATCGTTGAGGATCTGGCCGATCTCATCGCCGGACACCTTCCAGCCTTGGAAAATGCGCTCCAGAGACAGGTCTGGGCCTGCTTCAGAACTAAGACCCCCGGTGGAGGTTTTCACTTGGGGTGGTCTTCGGAACTGGAAGGGTTCTACTGGGTCGCAGGCCTTGGCGGACATGGGATGGGCGCCAGTTGGGAAGTGGGCAGGCTAGCCGCTCAGTCCATCTCAGACGGCCCCGAGTAGAGACCGACCATCAAACCCGCCCAAGATGAACCACAAAAACACGAAGTCACAAGGATGTCTGGGACTGTTATGGAACGCCCTAGTGATTTAGTGCTTTCGTGGTTAGACCCAACCCAACCAGTTTCGGGATCCGAGTCTCACTGGCCTGTGAGATACATTTGACACCCCTGCCTAAGAGAACACTGGTCGCACAGTGGGCGTTTCCGGCAAATCTGCTTAGCGTGTTGGACAATGAGCGCGTGGAAGCTCTTGTAGAGATGAGTCTCCTGCTTCAGACAGGACTCAAAAAGCAGCTTGGCTTCCGCGTACCCGATTTCAGGCCCTTTAATCCCAAGGCGCCGGAGAAGTCTTCGCGAGTAAGCGTCAGCAACAAACTCGGGGCGGTTGAATCCGTACAGCAGGATTGAGTCGGCCGTCTCGAACCCAATTCTCTTCAGGGCGAGGAGGTCTTCACGCCTGGGTGTTTCGTTCGGCTTGACATGTTTCAGGAAGAAACCGGCAACCCTTTTAATCGTTCTCGCCTTCTGCCGGAAGAAACCGGCTGACCGGATGCCGGCTTCCAGCTCCGCAACCGGGCACTGATACACTTCTTCGAGAGTCACAAGGCCTCTCGACTTCAAACCAGGAATGATGTTCTCAACATTTTCCCAGCGCGTGTTTTGTGTCAGTACCGACCCAAGTACGACCTCCAGCCAATCCGGTTCGAAGCCTCCGATCAGAGGCCAGTTTCCGCCTGGCCAACTTCGATCAGGAGGAAGACTTTCAGCAAGAAGTCGAAAGACAGCCAGGATGGAAGTAGTGGACTCTTCCGTTAACGATCTTTCAGCCACTGCATTCCCTTATCCTGCAAGTGACTCGCTGTCCCGGCAGGCTTTTTCCGTGATTCAATACCGAGCTTCAATCCAGCTTCGAAAGTCGCGTCACATTCCCCATCAAAATTGCAATCTTTACGCGGTCTCCGATTCTCGGATTCGGATAGGCGAGATTATCGCTGACCCTGACACGGCGAAGCGAATCCTCAGGATCGGACTCGAGAGAGAACCCTATGTCATAGAAGCCGGCCCCATGAATATTAACGGGGCGGACTCCTCTTAGAACGGCTTCGTACTCACTCTGGAAAAAGCTAGTAGGTTCCACATCAAAACGATAACACAGAGGGAAGGGCGAACGACGAACCGGTGATCGGTGATCGGTTATCGGTTATCGGTTATCGGTTATCGGGTTAAGGAGATTTACCACCAAGTCACCAAGACCACCAAGGAAATCCCTGGTCTACTTTCTACTTACTTTCCCACCGATCACCGATCACCGATTACCGGTTCGTCGTTCGCCCTTCCCTCTGTGTTATCGTTTT
>JAUVSF010000344.1 GCA_030597245.1 Acidobacteriota bacterium | reverse complement strand
GCCAGGGTTTCAAACTGGGACCTGCAGTAGGCAAGATCGAAGCCGAGGTGGTGCGTGAAGGAAGATGCACGAGTTACGATACCGCGGTCTTTGAATACGATCGTTTTCGAAAGGGGCGGCTCTCACCGAGCGATTACGAGTACAGAATCCTCGGATGATTCGGTCAGCAAACAAATCTCACCACTAAGAGCACCAAGGTGGACGCTTGATTCTTGGTGATCCTGGTGGTGAATAAACTATCTGTCCCGGTTGAGCGACCTCAGACCCGGTCTAATCCTCTCAAGAAGATTAAGGTCAGGGCTGCCGGTAGCCCGAATTTGACGAGAAGTCTCCAACCATCCCCGATCTTGAATCGTGCCGCGCCTGTGTTGGCGTAAGCCTGAAACTTCTCGAACTTCCAAACCACCGCAACGTACAGCGCCAGAATCAAGGCACCAAGCGGCAGTAGGACGTTGCCCGAGATGAAATCCACCAGCTGAAAACAATCCATTCCCGAGAAACGGACCTCGGACCAGGGCCCTTTCGACAGCGCAGAGGGGATACTTATGAATGAAACCAGTGCCAGCGTCAGGATAACGGCCGTCTTACGTTGTACTCCTCGGAGATCCATTACCGTTGCAACGACAGCTTCCAGAAGTCCAATTCCAGACGTCAAGCCGGCCAGGAGAACGAGAAAATAGAAGGCCGCGCCCAGGAGATTGCCTCCTGGAATCTCGACAAAGAGCCTGTTCATGGTTACAAAAAGGAGCCCGGAACCGGAATCCGGTGAGAGGCCAAAGGCGAAGAGGGCGGGGAAGATTACTAAACCGGCCAGGAAGGCCGCGAACATGTCAAGAAAGACAACGATCAGAGCGTTGCCAGGGATATTACTCCTGGATGGATGGAGGTAACTGCCATAGGCAAAAGCGACGGCCATCCCGACCCCGATGGAATAGAAGGCCTGGCCAAGCGCTGCCAGAACAACCGAGCCGTCGAGCACCGAAAGGTCCGGAGTCAGATACCATCGCAGCCCTTCAATCGCCCCGGGAAATGACATTGATCTGACTGCCAGCAGAACCAGGAAGAAAAACAGCCCCGGCAACAAGACCTTGCAGGTCCTCTCGACTCCCCGGTTGAGACCGATGACCACAATGAGTCCCAGGATGACGACTATTACGCCAGTGTGGAGTGCCACAAGTCCAGAGTTGGAAACGTATTCTGCAAATACTCCTTCCACTCTCTCGGATGAAACTCGAGCCAGATCGCCGGACAGAGCCTTAATAAGATAGGCAACGACCCAGCCGAGAACCACGAAGTAGTACGACATGATCAGGAGGGCCGAGGCGACTCCCAGCCAACTGATCAGGTTCCACGGACTCCATTTGCCGTTCAGTTGCCTCATGCCCATGACCGAAGTCAGCCGGGTCCTTCGACCCAGGCTGATCTCCGCGATCAGCAAAGGTACGCAGAACAGAAGACAACAAATGGCATAGACCAGTAGGAACGCACCGCCCCCATTCATGCCGCACAAATAGGGGAATCTCCAGATATTACCCAGTCCAATGGAGAATCCAGCGGTGGCCATAACAAAACCGAGCCGACTTCTCCAATATTCTCGAGCCATATCTGTTTGAAGGGATCTCGTCCAACCGCACCTTCTCTGCCAACTGAGGCGTGGACCCAGAATGCAACTTCAGCAGCCGATTTTCAAGGGTTCCAGGGCGACTCTGGCGACACGAGTCTTGGCCGCATGGCAGACAGAGCTGTCTGACGCCATGGATTAAGATTATTCTTACTCGTACCTGAGCGCTTCAATGGGGTCCAGTTGAGCGGCTTTGTGAGCCGGGTAGTAACCAAAAAAGATCCCGATAGCCGTTGGAAACAGTAGAGCTACCCATACTGACTCAACGGAGACCGAGAATGGCCATCCGAGCAACTCGCAAATAGCCAGGGAGCTACTCATCCCTAAGATGAGACCTACGAGCCCACCCAGGAGGCAGAGTACCACCGATTCCGCCAGGAACTGGATTCGAACATGGCTCGGTCGAGCGCCAATGCTCATGTGGATTCCAATCTCCTTTGTTCTTTCGGAAACGGACACAAGCATGATGTTCATAATCCCAATCCCACCTACAAGGAGGGAGATGGCGGCTATTCCGGCGAGGAGCGAGGTCATTACACTCAAGACCGTATCAAGCATTTTGGCCATCTCACTGAAATTCTTAATCATGAAGTCATCGTCCTCCCCGGCCTGGATGTTATGTCGCTGTCTGAGGAGCTCGGTGATCTCCTCTTCGGCATATTCCGCGCGGTCGGGCAGGGCCTTGACAATGCCGGCCTGCACGTAAAGGACCCCGCCTTTGAACTTCTTCTGCACGGTTGTGTAAGGAACGATGATCGTGTCGTCGTGATCTTCGCCGCGCATCATGTCCGCGCCCTTCTCTTCCAGGACCCCGACGACCTTGAAGGGAAGATGTCCGATTCGGATGGTCTGTCCCACTGGCTGAGAGTCAGGGAATAACTCTTCAACTACCGTCTGACCTAGTACTGCCACTCGCGCTGCCGTCCTAACGTCTCTGTCGTCAAAAAACCGACCTTGAACCACCTCCCATTTCCGCAGGCGGAGGAATCGCTCATTGTAGCCTTCGACTCTTACGTTCCAGTTTTGGTTCCCAAACACTACCTGACTCATGGTAGCGGCCGTGGGACTGGCTCCCTCAACGGAGGGGCACTCCCGCTGGATGGCCTCGAAGTCCTTTATGGTCAGTGTATTGACGGATCCCGCCCCTCCGCTGATGCCTCTGGAATTATGGCTCCCGGGACGGACCCAGAGAACGTCGGTCCCCATCGACGAGATATTCTCTTTTACCATTTCCTGCGCCCCCCGACCCAGGGCAAGCATGACGATGACTGCGACAACCCCAATGACGATGCCGAGCGTGGTTAGGAGTGCTCGGAACTTGTTTCGAATCAACGCCTTCACAGAGATTCTGATAATCACCCAAAGACTCATCGCTGTTCTCCGAAGACAGTTTTGCTGTTGGCTGGAGACTCAAAAAAACCGGCTTCCGATCTCAGCCTGGTCTCTTTCGATCACTCCATCCTTCAAAACAATAAGCCGTGACGCATACGCCGCGGTCTCTAGATCGTGAGTGACCACCAGCAACGTCATCCCTTCCTTTTCGTTCAGTCCCCTGAGAAAGCTCAGAATCTCCTCAGATGTCTTGCTGTCGAGATTTCCAGTGGGCTCATCGGCGAGGATAATCGACGGCCGATTCACGAGGGCTCGAGCGATCGCCACTCTCTGCTGTTCGCCGCCTGAGAGCTGATTGGGCAATGCTCTGGCCTTCTCTGGGATTCTTACCACTTCGAGTGCATGCTCAACTCGTCGATCTCGTTCGAGTTTACGAACTCCGGCATAGAGCATCGGAGCTTCCACGTTCTCCCAGACCGATGCTCTTGGAAGCAGGTTGAAATTCTGAAAGATGAAACCAATTCTCTCACTACGGACGTCAGCCCGTAGAGCTGCCGTATAGGTCGAGACGTCGACTCCTCCAAGAAGATACTTTCCCTTGGTGGGCCGATCGAGGCATCCAAGGATATTAAGCAAGGTGGACTTGCCCGATCCGGAAGCTCCCATGATGGCAACCAGCTCTCCCTCGGTAATCTGCAGAGAGACATCACGGAGAGCAGTCACTTGAACCGTTCCCATTTCGTAGATCTTCCAGAGACTTTCGAGCTGGATCAGCAGTCCGGATCGAGGTTCTGCAGCCCTGGCTTTGCAGTTGAACTCTCGTGAGGCTTGAGCGCTCTGTGTCATGTTCATCACTTCCTCGAAGGCCCAAAAAATGTCCGCGAAGAATCGGACTCATCCTTTTCCACGAACTCACGAATGATGAGAAGGTCACCCTGCTGGAGCTCTCCATCCAGGACTGCAGTTTCGATATCATTGGTGACGCCAAGTAAGACGTGCCGAGGTTGTGGTTGCCCGTCAGTCCATAAGATCCAGACGCTTCCCCACTCCGAGGATGATTCACGTGCTTCGGGGAAGTGGACTTTAGGTCCCGGTATGATCCCATACTGACTAGTTGAGGTGTACAAAGTCACCGGCTGCATCTGTTCCCCCACGTCGCGCAGTTGGCTAACCTCGTAACTCAGGGGAGACTCCGGATGCTCGGTTCTCTCTGAGGAAATCCCGGTGGGAGTATAACGGAGCGCCAAATTGGGGACCTTGAGAGTGTCCTCAGAGGTGGCAACGGTGAAATCGACTGTTGCCGTCATCCCCGGTCGAAGCTTGAGCGATGGGTTCTCCACCTCCACAATGACGTTGTATACAACGACATTGGAGGCATTTGATCCTTCGGAACTACTGCTGCCGAGGCGAATTTCTGAAATGACCCCGTGAAAGATTTCGTCCCGAAAGGCATCCACGGAGAATTCGGCCTGGGCTTGCTCGAAGATAGCGCCGATGTCTGCCTCATCGACTTGAGCCACCACCCGCATGCGGGTGAGATCGTTGGCAATGAGAAAAAGGGTTGGGGCCTGCAGTGCTGCTGCCACTGTCTGTCCAATGTCCACATTTCGCTCAATGACAACTCCATCAATAGGAGAGGTAATCTCCGTATAAGCCAAATCTATGCTTGCCATGTTTAGTTCTGCCTCGGCCTGTTGGACATTGGCCAGTGTCTGTTCTCGCTGTGCACCGGCGGCGGTAATCGCCGCCTCAGCCTGTCCAACGAGTGCCTCCGCCTGGCGAATGCGCGCCTGGTCTTCCTCTAACTTGGATTGGGCGTCCTCAACGTCTTGTTCAGTGATCAGGCGATCCCCAAAAAGCCTTTCATATCGAATGAGCAGGCGGGAGCTTTGCCTCTCTCCGACAGTCGCCACTTCGAGATTCGCCTTGGCGGCATTCAACTCGGCCTGACGGGTGACGAGTGCCGCCTCGGCATCCCTGACACTAGCTCGAGCGATGGCCAGGGAGGCAAGCGTCTTATCTCGGCGTGCTTCATAGTTGGCCGGATCAATGACAGCAAGCAACTGTCCCTTTTTCACCACGCTGTTGAAGTCGGCGTAAAGCTCCTTGATTCGACCCGAAACCTGGCTCCCAACCTGTACGGTCACGACCGCCTCCAGTGTCCCCACGGAGTTCACGGTACGGTGAATCGTCCCACGCTCGACCTTGTTGGTGAGATACCTTTGCGCCGGATCCTCTTCGCCACCACTCGAGTTGAGGACGCCTGCAATAACAAGGGAACTAAGAACGCCTCCGGTGCCGAGCAATTTTAGAAGCCGACTTCGCCTCATTTTCCACCTCTTTTCCGACAGTCAGCCTTCCACAAATGACTTCTCATACTTGGGGTACGTCAAACCCACGGGCGCTGTTACACTTGGCCTCTTAAATCTGCCATCGGGGAGTGATCAGATGGAGAGGGGCGAAGTGTAACAGAGAGCTGCCGGCGGACGTAATAGTGTTGAAGACTGCAAGAAGGACTGCGCTCTGATGCATTATCTCAAGGGGTTCGGAGCACCAATGTGACCGGAGAGCGAAACGAGACGGCGAAAGCACTGACGGTCGAAGCGACTCGTAGCGACGAAGAGCTGGTTATGTTGGCACTCG
>JAUVSF010000243.1 GCA_030597245.1 Acidobacteriota bacterium | reverse complement strand
AGAGAAACATGAGTGATGAAATGATTCAGGCGCTCGCCGAGAAAGGTGGAGTCGTCCAAATCAATTTTGGATCGATGTTCCTGAATGAAGAGTATCAGCGTGCCAGCTCTTTGATATGGGAGTATTTGCAGGAGAAAGGCATAGACGAAGGAAGCGAGGAGGCCGCTGAGGTTATCGCCAGGCTCCGGGAAGTGAGTCCTCTGCCGGAAGTGACGATTTCCGAGATCGTCGCACACATTAGTCACGTTACGAATCTGGCGGGAATTGACCACGTGGGACTCGGTTCGGACTTTGACGGTGTCGGCGACAATCTTCCGGTCGGCATGGAGGATGTTTCAAAGTATCCGAACCTGATCAGGGAACTGTTGAAATCCGGCTACACGAAGGAAGACATAGAGAAAATCTGTTCCGGAAACCTGTTCAGAGTGTGGAGGGAAGTGGAAGAAGTTGCGGCAGGTGGGTAGACTGGCTCGAAGCTTGGCGAAACATCGGCGCAATGTCAAAAAGAAGTAAAATGTGGGGAATGATGTGAATTTGAAACCCTTGATCTCTTTTGAGAAGTAACGAAAGGATAAACCATGTTAGCTAGTCAAATGGAAAAAGCTTTGAACGATCAACTCAACGCTGAGTTGGCTTCGGATTACCTCTATCTCTCGATGGCAGCCTATTATGAAAGTCAGAACCTGGAAGGTTTTGCCAAGTGGATGCAGCTTCAGGCACAGGAAGAATTTGCCCATGCGATGAAGATCTACACTTACATTCAGACTCGTGGCGGCAGAGTCCGTCTGGGGGCTTTGGAGGCACCTCAGTCTGAGTGGGATTCGCCCCTGGCGGCATTCTCAGCCGCCCTTGAACACGAGAGAATGATCACTTCAAGGATCAATGCTCTGGTGGATATGGCCAATGCGGAGAAAGACAACGCAACGCACCAGTTTCTGATGTGGTTTGTTGCCGAACAGGTTGAGGAAGAAGAATCGGCTTCGCGGGTTGTCGAGAGACTCAAGCTGATGGAGGATGCACCAGGCGGACTCTTCATTATGGATCGGGAGCTCGGCTCGAGAGTAGCGAGCGCCCCCCAGTGAAGGGGAAAGCTCGAAACTCGAAATCCGAGAATCGGAAACCGCAAATCGAAAACGGCCTCACGCTAAGGCGCCAAGGTGTTTCACGCAAAGAGCGCAGAGAACGCAAAGGGAAGTTCTGTTATCTCAGCTCAGAACGGGCTTGTCTCTTGTTAAACCCTCAGCGAGCTTTGCGGACTTTGCGTGAACTGAATTGACCTCTCGAACTTCGAACTTTGATTGGGTTGCCATTCTGCCGCGCAGACTCCTATTGCCAGGTTTGGGTATACTGGTTATGGTGGAAATCCGTACCTGGCTGGCTTCCAAACTCTGCAGGCGAGCAATAGCGCGTACAGGCCGAGCACAGGCTGGGTCAACTCAGAAGCAGGAGGACTGTTGTGAGAATTGTTAGTCGCCTTGCAGGCGTCACTCTTTTCCTGTTGTGGGGCTTCTCTCTAGCCTTCGGTCAACAGGTCATTATCGACTTTGATCGGAAACAAAACTTCGAATCCTTCAAGACCTATGACTGGGTGGTTCAGGAGAAGATTCCGATCTTCCAGGCAATGCCCGATTCGCCAGATGTGGACATTAAGCAACTCGACAAGCAGATTCGAGAGGGGATCGACAAAGAGTTGGAGAAAAGGGGTTTCCAGAAAAGTACAGCTGGAGAGCCCGATTTTCTTGTCAGTTACATTGCTGTGGGTGAGCTTGATCTCGATGTTCGGGAGTATGATTCGGGCACTGGTCCGCCCAACGTGCCCTACGGACATTGGAGGCCTTTTTATCAGACCAGTAACGACGTTACGCTGGTCCGAAAGGGAACGCTAAGCATCGACGTTATCGCTCCTGAGTCAAATAGACTGGTCTGGAGAGGCAAGGCAACAGAAACCTTCGATAAGCCCAAGGACTTGGAGAAGAAGTTAAAGAAGATCGTGAAGAAGATTCTTAAGAAATTCCCTCCAAAGTAGTATCAGATATATATTTTAGCTCAACATGAGAGTCGAGAGTCAGCAGTCAGGAGATGCACTTTCGACTACAGTTGCTTCGCCTGAAACTTGGGGAGGATTACGGCTTTGAAGGCGGATTCATCAAACCAGGCCACTCTTCAGTTCCCACTCAGCAGGACCCGGCCTTCGGCTGGATCAGGTGGGGCCTCCGATGGGTCCTTCCATGCGGCGTTGACGCGTGGAAGTGGGCAGGGGTTGGGCAGCGAGACCCTGGACTTGTTGAGGATCCGGTTGAGGAGTGTAGGAGTCGTCCTTTCTGCGGGCCTGCTCCTCGGCTTCTTTCAGAATCTCCTCTTTGTCAGCGAACCTCTCATGCAGAAGGTTCACCTGGTTGTGATCCTACTGGTCGGCTTGACGACTCTGCTTCTTTTCACCTCTCTTGCCTTGACAAGGACGGCGGTGAGGGGAATTGAAGTGACGCTGCTGGGAAGCGTTTCGTTTTTCCTTGCGATGGCTGAGCACGCTATGGCTCGCCAGCTTTTCGCTGCAGGACGGCAGGAGCTCCTGTTGTCCTATCTGCAGGAACAGGTTGTCCCGTTCACCCTCGTGATTCTCATTTACGGGATGTTCATCCCGAACACATGGAAACGGGCGGCCGCTGTGGTTGTTCCAATTGCGCTCGTGCCCTTGGTGTTGCGCCTTGTGCTCCGCCTGGAATTCCCTGAATTTGAAGCGCTCGTGAGTGTTGAAGAGGCGACTTCTACCCTGGCTCCTCTGGCCATTGCGGTTGGGGCAGCTGTCTACGGAGCACATGTGATTAGCGGCCTTACAGTCCGGGCATATGAGGCTCGTCAATTGGGTCAATATCGTTTGGTAGAAGAGATTGGCGTCGGTGGAATGGGCGAGGTATGGAAGGCGAAGCACAGGATGTTAGCCCGCCCAGCCGCCATCAAGTTGATCCGGCCGGAGATGCTTGGACCGGGCGACCCCGAAATGGCTGACACCATGCTTCATCGGTTTGAACGAGAGGCTCAGGCCACCGCTACGCTCACCTCTCCGCATTCGGTGATGATCTACGATTTTGGGATCAGCGACGAGGGCGTCTTCTATTATGTAATGGAGCTCCTGGATGGAATGGATTTGTTTACCCTCGTCAGCCGGTTTGGGCCCTTGCCACCTTCTCGGGTGATCGAGTTTCTGAGCCAGACGTGTGATTCCCTTGCGGATGCACACCATAGAGGGTTGATCCACAGGGATGTCAAACCCGGGAATATCGTCACGTGCAGGATGGGACGCAGGTTGGATTTTGTCAAAGTCCTTGATTTTGGCCTGGTCAAGGAAAGTGCGCGGATGGAACCAGGCACCCCGGTGTTGACAGAGATCGGAGCCACAACCGGCACGCCGGGCTTTATGGCACCGGAACAAGCTCTGGGCCAGGCAGTTGACCCGAGGAGCGATTTGTATGCTTTGGGGTGCGTTGGTTACTGGTTGCTCACGGCGCAGTTTGTGTTTGATCAGACCAATATGACAGCCATGGTTCTCGACCACCTCACAACACTACCTGTTCCCCCGTCGCAACGGACTGAGAAAGCAATCCCTGAAGATCTTGAGCGAGTCATCATGCATTGCCTGGAAAAGGAACCTGACAAAAGGCCACGGACCGCGGAGGAACTTTTCGAAATGCTGAGCGCTTGTGAGGATTCCGGCAAATGGGGACAGCGAGAGGCAAGGGAATGGTGGGAAACCAACCTGCCGGTCAGAACCGTTTGAGGACGATTTCCGTACTCTGTATTTTGACAACGACCCACCGCTTCTCGTGATAGTAGAGAATGGTCCCCTCATGTATTCTGCTGTTCGCAATCTTCAGCACGAGCTTCAGAGTGGTTTTGTCGATCTCCGACTCTTCAGACACCTCCCCAGCCACTATGTCGTCCTTGGGTGTGATACCCAGTGACAGCTGGTAGATTTTCTCCCTTGAAAGCTCGTCGAACTCCACATAGTGAGAGTTGATATGGTTCTGCAGGTCTCTTTCCGAGGCACCTTCCGCACGCCGTTGCTTTACTGCGGCAACGATCTTCTCCAGTTGGAGAAACGAGAATTGTGACACCAGTGTATTGAGACCTTCCTTAGGTTTGAAAACGTTGTAGACTTTTTTCATTGCTAACTATCCTCCAACAAGTGTCTCATAACTGCAACCTGAGACAAGTGTGTTCAGGGATACAAGATGGTCTTGAGTCTTGAGTCTTGAGGTCTCGAGGGTTGGTAGCATAATTCGTGCTCGTGCTCGGCCTGTCCTCCATAGCTCGGAGAGCGAAGGGGGATGCTCGTGCTCGTAATCGTAGTATCAAACGACCCCTTGGCGGCCTTAGCGATCTTTGCCTGAAATGAATTTGTCTCGCCCCAGGACCCAGGACCCAAGACTCAAGACGGCGTTCTGCCGTGCCGGCTCTGCTTGGTTCCGAGCCATAGAGCGACGATCAACCAGGCAATGGCGAGAGGGACCGCAGTAAAAGCGATTTGGCCGGCCCGGAAGCCAATTGCCGACATGGCTGCATAAGACCAGGCGCCGATCTGGTCACCGCCTCGATAAACAAAGGTGTCGATAAATGTCTTGGCCTTGTACTTGTCCTCCCTCGTCAAGACTGTGTACAGCACTTCCCTTGCGGGCCGAGCTAGAGCAAAGTTGGCGGCTCGCCTCAAAGCTTGGAAGATAATCAGCACGGCGAGCGTGCCGGATATACCGAGAACAGAGAAGCCTACAATACACAGGATCGGTAAAAGGGCTAGCGTGAGTCCGATGCCGAGCAGTCGGATCACTTTTCCAGCGAGGAAGACTTGAATGAGTAGGGTCAGAAGATTAACCAGAACATCGATCCTGGCAAAGAAGGCTGTACGCATCGGGCGGCTGGTGAAGTAGCTTTCAGCGATCTCAGCCTGCTGAAAGTACAGGAAAGTGGCCGTGATCGTAAACAGAAGCATGTAGGCCGCAATTCCCATCAGGTAGGGAGACCGCATTACGTTCCGAATCCCTGCGAACGCACTTCCTCCAATTGGATATTCCCTGGTTCCAGGCCTGACTGTTGGAACAGTGAGGGGAAGGTCGTAGGCTGGATTCTCGACAGGAGGTGGCGGTTCCGGGATTGAAAACGCAGCCGGGAGAGGGGCAGTCTTGGAAAGCCGAAGCATACTTTGTACAGCTGCCTCCAATAGGATGCCGGCTGCCAGCAGAAGGTTGATCGGTCCAAGGTATTCAGCGAGACCTGCTGTCAGAGCAGAGGCCGTAAGTCCTCCCAGGGTTCCACCTGCGGCAATGAACCCGAAAACCCGCTTTCCCTGATCAGGGCGGAAGGTATCAGCCATGAACGCCCAGAACACTGAGACGACGAAGAGGTTGAAGACACTTGCCCAAACGTAGAAGACCCTGCCTATCCAGATGCTCTGTGCTTCTGACGAAAAACTTAGAAGGATGTAGAACACGAGCAGATTCAGGGCAAAGAACCGGTAGGTAAGTGACACGAAAAGCACTCGGGGCAGCTTTGCAACCAGAGCAGCAAACAAAGGATTTGCTGCCAGCATGACGGTCAGGGTCCCGGTGAAGAGCCAGGGCAGGTTCGAGACACCGCCGGCAACGGCCATTTCATCACGCAGAGGCCTGATGATGTAGTAGCCGGCAAGGACAAAGAAGAAATAGGCACAGGCAAGAAGCATCGCGCGAATCTCGTCGTCCCTGACGTCGACGATCCGGCGAAGGAGTTTTCGAACCTCCTCTAGCCTCGCTTGTCCCATTTGGCTGGTACCTCGGCTTCCCGCTCTACGAACCGGTTACGTACACCCGGAGTACGTCTCAGCGCGATATCTCCCAAACAATATGTTGAAGTTCGGGTGCGATCAGTTTTTCCCAAGCCAGACGAACGGCTTTGGGTGATCCGGGCGTCGAGAACACGATCAGACCCTTGTAAGTCCCTGCTAATGCTCGGGAGAGCATGGCAGCAGAGCCAACCTGCTCATAGCTTAACATCCGGAACAGTTCGCCGAATCCGGGAATGACCTTTTCGAGATGCCGGCTCAGCACATCGAACGTGTTATCTCTGCTCGAGATGCCGGTTCCACCATTCAGAAGAAGAAGTTGGGCTCCACTATCGGTGATCTCATCCAGGGCCTGTACCAGCCGGTTCGGGTCGTCCGGAATCACTCGGTAGTCCAGTACCTGGTGTCCCAGGATTCTAACCTGTTCCTGGAGGTACTCTCCGTTGGGATCGGTCTCAGGAGTCCGGGAATCGCTGATGGTGACGATTGCGACCGCGATCGAGCCCACGGCAACTGCCTTGGATCTGTGTTGTCCGCTGGTTCCGTCCATCATCAGTTACTGGGAGGCGGGACTGGGAGGTTGTCAACGGTAGTATCTTTCCATTTCTCCCCTTCCTCAACCAGCATTACTGGAATGCCGTCTCGAATTGGATACTTGTACCCGTTATCATCACAGACAAGCCAGCAGTCGTGAACTAGACGGAGCCTTCCTGGATCATCTCCATACTCCTTGGATTGCACTGCTACAGGACAGCGAAGTATCTCCAGCAACTCGGGGTTGATTGGTTGTTTTTCGTCAGGCATCTCTAAGACTCCTCAAATTTATCCCGGCGGCCAGGTCATTGCTCGGCCGCCCAGCACGTGTACGTGAAGATGGTAGACTTCCTGGCCGCCGTCAGGACCGACATTAATTACGACTCTGTACCCATTTTCCTCAAGACCCTGTGAACGGGCAACCTCAGCGGCTTTCAGTAACAGATGTCCCATCAAGGTATGATCATCTCCGGTTACCTCGGCCAGCGAGCTGATCTCCTGCTTCGGGACCAAAAGAATATGCGTGGGGGCTTGAGGGTTGATGTCCCGGAACGCGAGGCAGTATTCATCTTCGTAAACGATATCAGCTGGAATCTCGCGATCAATGATTTTCTTGAAGATTGTCATACTTCAATAGTGCGGGTTTTCTCGAAAAAGTAAAGAGGGGGGATGGGGAGGTAATCGGGGATCAGGTAATCGGTAATCGGTAATCGAGGAAGGCGGTGCAGTAAGAAGTAAGTAGTGAGTAGTAAGTAGTTAGAACCGGGAACAAGGAGTTGGGAATTGGGAGTTGGGAGTTGGGAGTTGGGAACTGGGCCTGCCCTCCATAGCTTCAGCGAAGGAGGGTAATCGGGGAAGGCGGTGCAGTAAGAAGTAAGTAGTGAGTAGTAAGTAGTTAGAACCGGGAACAAGGAGCTGGGAATTGGGAGTTGGAAATTGGGAGTTGGGAGT
>JAUVSF010000334.1 GCA_030597245.1 Acidobacteriota bacterium | reverse complement strand
GCGTTGCAGGGTGTGTTGTGTGAAATGATTTCGTTTCACGCCAAGCCGCTAAGATGTTTCACGCTAAGAACGCAAAGATCGCAAAGCGAAAGCCCTGCCATTTGTTGTCCGTTGTTTCGAGCTTCGGATTTCGAGTTTCGAGCTTGGCCTGTCCTCAGGCTGGAACGGCCATTTCCATGTCCTTGTCCCACCTCAGGTACGAACGTTCCCTGAATGATCTAACGCCCATCATTGAGACCACGACTCCGTAGTAACCCAGGGCTGCATCACAGTGCAACTCTTCACCGCTGCGGATCGCAGCAATGAGATTTCGGTGGTGGAGCGTGATATCTTCCGCGCCTTTCTTCTTGTAGACCAACCGCCCTTTCTCATCGGTGGTGGACCCTGGAACCGGGTTGATGACGTCCTTCGTGCTCGTACGCTGAGGAGTAATCACGAATCCGGAACTCGTGAACTTCAGCGTTGCTCGATGGCCCCTGATCACATGCTCAATGGGAGTGTCATTCGCTAACGATGAAATCAATGCTACGGTTGGGCCACCCGGGTAGTCACAGAGCATGTTGAAGGTGTCGGGAATTTCAGCGACACTATCCACAAAATTCCAAGTGCCTCCTGTGGCAGCGACGAACTCTGGAAAAGTCAACCCCACGGACTTGAGGATGCGGGTGACCCGATGGATGAAAAGGTCCGTCGCAATCCCGCCTGAGTAATCCCAATACCGCCGCCACTGGAAAAAGCGCCTTGGGTCCCACGGCCGTTTCGGGGCAGGTCCAAGCCAGGCTTCCCAATTGAGATTCACTCCCGGTTGGGCGTCGTTATCAATTTTGTAGGCCCAGAAGTCACCAGTATAGTTGCGCGAATAATCGGTCTGCGCCATGACGATCTTACCCAAGGCCCCATCCTGAATGTACTGATGGGCAACCTCGTAGGACTCGTCAGACATGCCTTGAACACCCACTTGCAGCTTCAGGCTATTCGCATCAACTCTCTTGACCACCTCCTTAGCCTGTTCAATGGTGTGGGTCATTGGCTTCTCAACGTACACGTGTTTCCCTGCATCAAGGGCGTCAATGACCATCTGGTAATGCCAGTGTTCGGGTGTGGCGATCAAGACGTAATCAAGATCCTTACGAGCCAGAAGCCCCGGGTAGTCCTTGTAGGCCATTGCGCCTGTTTTCGCGGCCGCTGCCTCGAGACGCTTTGTGTATATGTCGCAAACTGCGGTGATCTCGACGTTATCAGTCTGCTGCATCTTCAGAAGAGCGTCCATGTGACTATTGGCCATCCCCCCACAGCCGATGACTCCGACCTTGAGCCGCTCGTTGGCTCCCAGGATAGTTGAACGCTTCGTCCAAGCTGTGGCAAAAGTCGTTCCAATGGCAACATGTTGAAAAAAACTACGCCGGTTCATGGTTTCCTCCATTACGAAGATGTTTGGTTACTTAAAGAACTAAGTTTATGTAGAGTTACTCGCGAATACCAGCCTTCTCCTCGATTCGGCCACTTTTCTAGCGAGTAGTCTGCGTGTAATATGTTGAACTCATTTCGAGCAGTGCATCAGCAGTGCGGTTTGATAGTGTCAGTTGCAGGAAGGAACTGGATCGATGAGCAATGATTCTGCTCAGGGTAAGGATTTTATACGGCTGATCGTTGAAAAGGACAACGAGAGTGACAAGTACGGTGGCCGGGTTCACACGCGTTTTCCTCCGGAGCCGAATGGATACCTTCACATTGGTCACGCGAAATCAATCTGCCTGAATTTCGGGTTGGCAGGTGAATACGGAGGGTTGTGCAATCTTCGTTTTGACGACACGAATCCAAGCAAGGAAGAGACGGAGTATGTGGAGTCGATCATCGAGGACGTGCATTGGTTGGGCTTCGATTGGGGAGATCGACTTTTTTATGCCTCGGATTATTTTGATCAGCTGTACGAGTATGCTATCCAGCTGATTAAGGAGGGGAAGGCATACGTAGACAGCCTTAGTGCTGATGAAACCCGGGAATACCGGGGCACTCTGACTGAGCCAGGTAAGAATAGTCCTTACCGGGAGCGGACTGTCGAAGAAAACCTCGAGCTGTTCGAAAAGATGTGTTCCGGCGAGTTTGAAGATGGCGCCCATGTTCTCAGGGCCAGGATCGACATGGCTTCTCCGAATCTGAATATGCGTGATCCGGCGATCTATCGGATCAAGCATGAGAACCATCATAGGACCGGCGCAAAATGGTGTATCTACCCGATGTACGATTTCGCACACGGCTTGTCCGATTCAATTGAGGGGATCACCCATTCTGTTTGCACTCTTGAGTTCGAAGACCACAGGCCCCTCTATGACTGGTTCTTGATTGAGCTGCGAGTTTATCGGTCACAGCAGATTGAATTCGCACGGCTGAATCTAAGCTATACGGTACTGAGCAAGAGGAGGCTGCTGGAGCTTGTGGAGAAGGGAATCGTTTCGGGGTGGGATGACCCAAGAATGCCAACCATCTCTGGGCTGCGAAGAAGAGGCTTTCCCTCGGAGGTGATCCGGCGGTTCTGCGAGCGGATTGGTGTGGCAAAAAGGGACAGTATTGTTGACATCGCTTTGCTCGAGCATACGGTTCGAGAGGAGTTAAACAGGACTGCACCAAGGGTCATGGCCGTTATAGACCCGATCAAGGTTGTGATCCTCAACTATCCTGAGGGCCAGGTTGAGGAACTTGATGCAATTAACAACCCTGAGGATTCCGCTATGGGGACCCGAAAGGTCCCATTTTCCCGAGTTCTCTACATTGAAAGAGATGACTTTCGTGAGGACCCTCATCGGAAGTTTTTCCGTCTCGCTCCGGGTCGCGAAGTCCGTCTGCGCTATGCTTACTTCATTACCTGTGTAGATGTGGTGAAAGATCCCGAAACGGGTGAGGTGGTCGAGCTGCACTGCGAGTATGATCCTGCGACACGCGGGGGCGATTCGCCTGACGGTAGAAAGGTCAGAGGAACGCTTCACTGGGTTTCTGCGGATCATGCCGTCAGAGCTGAGGCCCGTCTGTATGATCGACTCTTTCTCAAACCGAATCCCACGGAAGGTACGGAAGATTTCAAAGACTTCATCAACCCGGACTCTTTGCGGGTGAGCGATCCCTGTTGGGTGGAGCCAAGTCTAAAGAATGCCGAGCCTGGAAGTCGATATCAGTTCGAGAGGTTGGGTTACTTCTGTGTCGATTCCGTTGAATCGAAACCGGACAGGCTGGTCTTCAACCGCACCGTTCCCCTGCGCGATTCGTGGGCGAAAATAGAGCAGCGGATGAAAAAGCAGTGAAGCAAACCCTTGCCGTGGGAGGCTGATTTGGAAAGTGGAGCCAGATTCTTTATTGGACAGGTTGTCATTCATCGACTTTTCGACTACCGCGGGGTGATCGTTGATGTGGACTCAGTCTTTTCCGGGACCGATGAATGGTACCAAACCATGGCTCGCACGCGGCCTCCAAGAGACAAGCCTTGGTATCGGCTGCTGGTAGATGGTGCAGATCATCAGACTTATGTCGCCGAGCGAAATCTAAGGGCGGACTCATCTGGAGAACCGATTGCCCACCCATTGCTCGATGAGTGTTTCGATAAGTTCGAGAATGGAGTCTACATTCGAAGCCACTCTGTGAACTAATCTTCATCGCTTAGACCGCTCCACCAAAGTCCACCTCCGGAGGAGCTCGTTCAGCCCGGATAAATCAAACCACCAGGAACACCAAGAGCACCAAGGAAGCAAGGTGGTTGGTTATGCATCCCTTCGGGATACCAGCAGCCTTGACTGCTGATCGACCTGCCGGGGTCTGGTTAACGTAAACCCTTGATTCTTGGTGATCCTTGGTGCCTTGATGGTGACTCTGTAGATTGTCCCGGCTAGAGAAGAAGAAAACGAGGGTCAGTTGCCAGGGTTTCCCTGTGAACGACCCGAAAAGTACTCGGTAGCTTTCCGCAAATCCTCTTCCGTATCAACTCCGATGGTGTCGTGCAGAGTTTCCTTTACGTGAATAGGAATGCCGTTCTGGAGGAAGCGAAGCTGTTCCAGCCTTTCCGAGGTTTCCAGGCTGGATTGCGGAAGTGAGTGAAATCGGGCCAGCGCTTCACGCCGGTACGCATAAACTCCGATGTGCTTATAGTGGACGACTTGACCCCGTGCGTCTCGGTCGAAGGGGATCGGCAGCCGGGAGAAGTGCAGAGCTTGTTCCCAGTCGTCAGTAACGACCTTCACGACATTTGGGTTCTCAGCACATTCACTGCTGATCTTCACCTTCAGAGTCGTCACCTGGGCGTCGTGTTCGATGAAGGGTCTGGTAAGAAGCTCGATGTGTTTGGAACGAAGAGTTGGTTCGTCTCCTTGAATATTGACGTAAACGTCGGCTTGGGTTCGATCCATGACCTCGAAAACCCGGTCGGTTCCGGAACGGTGTTCCCCTGTCAGCATGGCGGGTATATCGTTGTCGAGACAGAACTGGAAGATTCGCTTACTGTCCGTCGCAACTCTCACATCATCGAGCAGAGTCGTTATGCTGGCAGCATCGTAGACGCGCTGGAGCAGTGGTTTTCCTGCAACGTCAAGCAGAGGTTTGCCGGGCAGGCGCCTTGACTCGAATCGAACAGGGATTACGCCCATGATTTTCAGCGCGTCGTCTTCTGCCATACCGGGAACCCAAACAGTAACTTGGAGTCTATCTGAACAGAACGTCAGCGCGCCAGAGTTGTAGCAACAAAGTCGAAAATAAAATTGAACAAGCTCCTCATCAAGCCGTATGTTAAGAATAGAAGAGTAAAGCACGGGCTGGTGCAGCAAGGATAAGGAAGATGGCGATGGGTTTGAGGGTTGTGCGCTGTTGGTACCTGTACTGGTTGCTCGCGGCCGCGGTGAGCTTCGCGGCTCTCTTCGTCGCTTGCAGTAAAAAGGCGAGTGGCGAGGATTCCTCTGCCGACGAATCCGGGACATTAGCCGCACCTTTTGTAGTCGCTGATCACTTTGAGCCCACGCTTTGGGGCGAAGCGGAGAACGTAGTTCTCGAAGCCAACCATACTGAAGAGCCGAGGCCCGGGGACGCTGATGGGAAGTGCCTCAGGCTGGTCTACGAGCCTGGGCCCAAGAGATGGGCCGCGGTGTATTGGCAACCCCGGCGGAAAGCAGGTGTCAGAACCGGCAAGGCAGTTTCTGGAGCCTCCAAGATCACTTTTTGGGCGAGAGGTGGCAAAGGCGGGGAGATCATTGAAGCTAAGGGGGCTGGAACGCCGGCGGTTGCACTTCTGAAGAATTCAAAGCCGATGACGCTCAGTGGTGGCTGGCAGCACTTCGAGATTGAGTTGGGAGATGCTGATCTTTCTGAAGTGGAAGGCGCATTTGGTGTCAGGTGGCGTTCACTTGAGTCAGAGAATCCAGATGGGCTGACTGTCTTCTTGGACGAGATCCGATACGAGTAGAAGGGGAAAGAACCCGGATAATGCAAGCCATCAAGACACCAAGGTAGACGGATTACTCTTAGTGTTACTTGTTTTTCAGATCCGTGATCCAGTTCGGACCCTTGAGCACGAGATCTTCGGCGGCTTGTGCGTTGAGCGGTTTCGAAAAAAGGAAGCCCTGTCCGAAGTCACAGTTGATCAGTCGTATCTGCTGCAGTTGGTCAGGCCGTTCGATCCCTTCCGCGGTGACTTTCATATGAAGGTTTTGACCCAAATTGGCGATCGCCTTGACGATGAGCAATGTCTCCTGGTTCG
>JAUVSF010000015.1 GCA_030597245.1 Acidobacteriota bacterium | reverse complement strand
TCGACCAGTTGAGCCTGAGCCCGCCTCTCGACTGAAGAGGAGGTGAGCGGTCGCATTATCTTCGAGGATGTGAAAATTGAGATAGCGGAGGGAAAGCAGTCCTGGTCGCTCTGGTTGCTTTTCTGTTCTCGTCACCTGTAGTTCTTTGCCGGCGAACAACACCTATTCTCACACATCGCAGATCCTTGCCGCTTCACGCAGTGATCGGATCGGGTCGCGCGTGGGAATAAACTCATGACCCACGTACCCCTCGTATCCGGTTTCAGCAATAGCCCGGATCACGGCGGGGTAGTTGATCTCCTGCGTGTCGTCGATCTCGTTGCGGCCCGGCACTCCGCCGGTATGGTAATGGGCTATGTATTCCTGGTACTGCCCGATCCGGGTGATGAGGTCGCCCTGCATGACCTGTACGTGGTAGATGTCAAAGAGGATTTTCATCCGTTCCGACGCGATCTGTTCGCACACTTCGACAGCCCATTCCACGGTGTCGCACATGAAATCCGGTCGCCCTTTCATTTCGGCATCCACTCGACTATTGATCATCTCCAGGCAGAGATTGACCTTCCTTTTTTCTGCATAGCCAACGACCTTTTTCAGGCCGATTACAGTGTTCTCCGCACCTACGTCGTCAGGCAAGCCATCCCGGAATCCGGAAAGGGTAACCACGTTTGGGAACCCTGCATCGGCTGTAGCATCAATAGCTTCCTTGATCTGATCGGTGCACTTTGGATGATTCTCTATCCGATTCAGACCGTCAAAGAGGCTGTGGCTGGGTGTCATGGCACAGATGAGTCCATGCTCCCGGAGAACGGACCAGTCCTCTGGTGGCACCAGTTCGATTGATTTCAGACCCATCCCCGCTGCAGTTCGGGCAAGCGTGTGCAATGGGATTGACTTGAAGCACCATCGGCCAACCGACTGCCTGATCCGGCCCTTGGTGATGACACGCTCAACCGCTGATTCTGTCGACTCCAACTGAGGCGCCGCAGCGAGCCCGCCACCTCCAGCCAAAACCCCTGCAACCCCCTTAATCACCTGGCGGCGCGTCAAATGACTACCACCCGAAGCGGGACTTGTATCCTTCAACATTGTTTCACCCTCCAACCACAGGTTCGACAGACATGGCTATTCGCGGAGATTCAGACGGCTTCGAGACGCCCTGTGGTCTCCAGGCCGTCACGCTAACAACGCTAAGTCGCTTTCGGCAGCCGGGCCAGGAATTCCTTCATAAACGGCGTGTAGTACTCGTGCCAGGTCGCGGCGCTGATCAGGTTGCCATCAACCACATAGGGCTCCTCGACATACGTGCCGCCTACTTGTGTTATATCGAGCTCGCACTTCGCGACCGTGGTCATTCTGCGTCCCTTGAGCACTCCTGCCGCGGCAACGATTTCCACACCGTGGCAAACTACAGCTACAGGCTTGTTCTCCCGGAAGAAATGCCGGGTAATTCTCATCAGGTCGTCGTCATAACGCAAATACTCCGGTGCCCTGCCCCCGGAAACGAACAAACCGGCGTATTCCTGGGGGGCGACATCACGGAATGCGATTTCCGACTTGATGTGGTAACCAGGCCGTTCCTCGGTAATGTCCCAGGGGACATTCGCATTGGGAGGAATTTCGTGTAAGACCATGTGATACAGCCTCGCCTCGGGTCCGGAAACGACCACTTGATATCCCTCCTCGGCCAGCCGGAAGAACGGATACAGCGTGTCGACTGCCTCCGTGGCATCGCCAACCGGCATGAGTATCTTCGGCTTCCCAGATGATTCTCCCAGCATTGGCGACGTGGACGCGGCCATCGCAAAACCGATCGGTCCGGCAGCGAGAAAACGAAACACCTCTCTCCGATTCAGATGATCTTCACCAGACATGTACTGTCCTTTCAGTTAGACATAACCACTCGACCGATCACACTTTCGGCCATATTGTTCAAGTGGCACATTTTGATCACTTATTCGGGCACCGGCTGATTCAGGCGATCGGAACTGCGTTCGAAAGAGCGCATGGCACTTCAATGCTTCCAGACTTCGAGTTACCTGTCAACAACATGGAACGGGTACCTGCGAAACCGGCGCCACCTTTATTGACCCCGGTTGAAAGCCGCATTACACTCATCGAAAGCCAGAATCGAATGCCACTCTCCGGGTTAGGAGGCGGTATGCGATGAGTGCTGGAGTGCACACTTTGGGTACCCCGAACCGACGAGTCAGGAGGCCTCGACCAGATCTTGACTCAGGGAAGGGCACGAACATTGCTGCGAACTACTACACGACGCGAGTTGCTTAAAGCTTCGCTGGGCTGTTCTGGGGTGGCCCTGGCCGGTTGCTCACGATCTCAGGAAGCACCGCTCGAGCCCGTTGCTACCGAAACAGCGGAGGAACCCCGAATGAAACTCTCCCTTTCAGCTCGCGTGGGCGAGTCTTTCTCCAACAAGGAGGAGTCTTCGCTGACGATTGATCAGCTGATTGAACTCGCTAAGGCCAATCGCTGCAGGGCACTCTGCATGCGAGCTTCACAGGCCGGAATTCACACACCTCCCGAGACGGTTCAACTCATGAATCAGAAGATAAGTGAGGCGGGTTTAACGGTATCAATGGTGACAGGCGATTTCGCAGTGCCTCGGAATGATGAACACGGTCCGGATGGACTGCGAAACATAACTCCCTACCTGGAGTTGGCTGCCACTTTCGACGCCAACTTGATACGGGTCTGCATGAAAACAAAAGAGGATATTCAGTGGGCACAGCGAGCCAGTGACGAAGCGCGGGAACAAGGAATTCGATTGGCTCACCAGGCCCATCTCTCAAGCCTTTTTGAAACCGTCAAAGGAGCACTCGAGGTCCTGGAAGCCGTGGGCCGTGAGAACTTCGGAATCATCTATGAACCCGCCAACTGGATGGTTGCCGGTGAAGAATATGGTCCGAAAGCGATCAAACGAATTCAAGACTACATTTTCAACGTCTATGTCCAGAACCATCGTTTGACTCCGGATGGAGAGGCTTCGCTCAAGACTTGGAATAAGGGTCCCGTCAAAGTTGATCACATCGGATTATGGGAGGACGGCGGGGTCGATTTTCGTGCCGTGTTTGCTGCCCTTCACGAAATCGGTTACGGAGGATTTGTCACTGTCCATCAGGCCTTTGAAGGGTTCATTCCGGTTGAGGAAGCCGTAAGCAAAAGTTGTGTGTATCTCGAGGCTGTGATGAGGCCCGGAAACGCAGGAAGGAAGAAAACCGGCTCTTCAGACGGGGTGTAGTGACAGGAAGACTCGTTCTCCGGAAAGAGGTGACTTATGAAATCCTACAGGCTCCCTTTGATTTTTCTGCAAGTTGTCCTGGTCTTCAACGCTCCCGTTTTTGCCACGAAGCTGGTGACTTACACCTTCCGTGGAGAAACCAGACTTGGGGCCTGGGTCGAAAACGGAGTTATTGATCTCAACCGGGCCTATGTCTCCCTTTTACAGCAAGAGCAAACGGCACGGGCGCCTGCTCGTGCGGATGCTATGGTTCCTCCCGATATGCTGGCCTTCTTGCAGGGTGAAGAGGAGTCTATGCAGGCCGGTTTGGAGGCCATCAGGCACGTCCAGAAGTCTTTGCTCACATCGGGTGCTTTCGAGAAACTCAAGGAGCAGGGCGTGCTTTTCACCCATGACGAGATCAAGTTGGAAGCACCTTTGACGAATCCCCCCCACCTGCTTTCGCTCGGCCTGAATTACCGGCAGCATGCCAACGAAACGGGTTCACAAGTTCCCCAACATCCTATAATCTTCACCAAAGAAGGCGAGGTCATTGGACCTGGGGCTCCAATTCGAATCCCACCTGCCGTTCAGAAACCGGACTATGAGGCAGAGTTGGTATTTGTCATGGGGAAGCGTGCTTACCAGGTTTCGGAGGATAAAGCGCTCGATTACGTAGCCGGCTATTCCACGTTCAACGATGTTACCGCTCGCGCTCTGCAATCAAGGGTGAGCCAGTGGACCCTGGGTAAGAGCGTCGACACCTTCTCGGTCATGGGCCCCTATCTGGTTTTGAAGGATGAAATCAGTGATCCCCATCAACTCCGGATCAGCACTCGAATCGGAGACGAGGTGCTGCAAGATTCCAACACAAGTGACATGATTTTCACGATTCCTCAGGTTATCGCCTACATTTCCCAGGTTATGGCCCTCGAACCGGGCACCGTCCTCACTACGGGTACCCCCCAGGGAGTTGGATCGGCCCGCCAACCACCGCGTTTTCTTCGCCCGGGAGATACCGTGATCGTTGAAATCGAAAGACTCGGAGTTCTATCGAATCCGGTCACCCGCGATTAGACAGTGTATGTAAGAAACCTGCCCCTGCGACGGCCGACGGAGAGCTGGAACTCACGTTTAGTCGCGAACCGGACTGGCACGGCGCTGGACATGGTAGGGACCTGGGTGAGATCTAGCTGATGGGACCCTTACACTCGCCTATTGCAGGGAATGCTCCGATACGAAGAAGGCTCATACAGCCTTCCAGAGAATGGCTGCAATCGTTGCACTTCCAAGGGTGGCGTAGACTGCCGGCTCTCCTGAGGCACTCTATAGATTCTCAACAGTATGCGCGCATGCGGGACAGTGCAGACAGGGGTCGAGCACGTTTTCGGGATCGAGCAGGATCAAGACGATATGCGTACAAAGGGGGTGGTGGTGTCTCACCAGGAATTCGCGCCAATCAGAACGCTTGACTGGATATCAATCTGGAGTAAGAATGGCCAGTAGCCAAGTAGAAAAGGAGTCAAGAGTGCTCGATACAAAGCGCAGAAAGCCTCGACCTCAAAAGCGCTTTCAGCCCGGTACTGAGCAACTTGACGAGAAGTATTTCTCGAAGGTGGTTGGCAGGGCCTTGAACCTACTCGAATTGATTCAGAGAAGTTCACACCCTCTGAGCCTCGGCGAGATCACCCAGCAGATCGGCATGGCGAAGAGTTCCGTCTTTCGTATGCTCTATACACTTGAAGTCGCTGGATATATCAGGAAGGACGAATCAGGGAACTACGGGTTGGCAACGGAAATAAGCCCGTGGGTTTCTCGTTCCTTTGTCAAGAAGTTGGTGGATATAGCAAAGCCGGGGATGTTGGCATTCAGGCAGAAGTTCAATGAAACGGTAAGCCTTGGGATGCTCTTTGACAATCACATCGAAGTCGTCGCATTATTTGAAAGTTCCCAACTAATCCGCATGGGCAATACCGTTGGTCGGATTATCCCTCCACATGCGAGTTCAATGGGTAAAGCAATTACCGCGTTCCAGACCGAGAAGCGAAGGGAAGAACTCTTGAGAAGCTATGGGTTACATCGATTCTCGGAACGGACAATCACTGACGGAATAGAGTTAAATAGCGAGTTCGAGGAGATCCGTAAGAACGGTTGGAGTGTGGATAACGAAGAGAGTACTGAGGAAGGATTCTGCTTCGGAGCTCCGATTAGGGTAGGTGAGGAGGTTCGGGCAGCAATCAGCATCTCGTTCCCTGAGGCACGGTTACCCAAGAACGAGGCCAGGGAGAAGTTGTTGGCGTCTCTCATCAAGCTAACCCGTGAGATCTCCGAGGAGTTGGCGGGGCTACAGCAGACTTTCCTCTCCCGAAACTGACGTGATCCTCCGAGGACAACCCGTCTATTCAATCCCAGAGTCTGGTTCGAGAACGCCTTTCGCTTGCTGGAAACCACTTTGGCGGAACGCCCCGTTTTTCACCAACTGCGGCGCCGAGCCGAAACATACATCTTTCTGTGCGTGCTGGCCCTGCATCCGGCATGAGGTCTACATCATCATCTTCCCGGCGCTGTACTCCAAAGCCTAAAACCCCTCAAGGGGGACCCGAATGTAACGGATCCTGCTCCTGTTCCAGGTGTAGGTGATGTGCAGTTCTTCGTGACTTCCTAGAATCATGGCAGGATACGAGTATTCACCCCGCTGATCTTCCAAAACATGGATCATGCGAAAGTGTTCTCCATCATTGCTCACCGCCAGATTCAGCGGCGTCCGACCGCAATCGGTGTGATTGTAGATCAGGATCACCCTGCCGTCATGCAGCGTAACCGCATCGATGCCCGAGTTGGGATTAGGAACATCGATAGGGCTTGCCTGGCTCCAGGTCGTTCCACTGTCCAACGAATCGGCAACGCAGACCTTTCCAATCCGTGAGGTCGAACGAGCGTAGAGTCGCAGATGACTGTCGCCGAGAACGACGACTGATGGCTGAATAATGCCATCCGTGAATCTCCAGTCCGATGAACCCGGGACTTCGGCTGGAGCATTGCCTTCCACGCCTCGCCCGCATGACTCCGACGGAACAGTGATCGGACCTGATTTGGTCCAAGTCACACCATTGTCTGTACTTCGCTCGATCCATACCGCCCAGGACCGGTAGCTTTCCACGGATGTTCCGCTGACAACTGTCCCATCCAGCAGAACCAGCGGCTTGACTCGGATGGGCCCGTACAGGCCGGCCGGCAGGTGTTCTGTGGGCGACCAGCTCTCTCCTTCGTCCAAGCTCCAGAGCCGGCCGGCAGTCCAGCCGGCCGGATCGGGTCCGAACTTATAGTAAAGCCACAGGCGGTCATCTCTGGTATGGAACAACACTGGGTTGTAGCAGGCGACGCCGGGCTCGCGCACGAGTTCGACGGGTTCAGACCATCTACCTCCGGAGTGCAGAGCGCCCCAGATCCCAACATCCGGATTACCCTCTGCCGAACCTCCGAACCAGGCCGCCATGAGATCTCCGTTCCGCAGTTCCACGATCGTGGAGGCATGGCAGGAGGCGAAAGGAGGAGATGAGAAAATGAACTCTTTTCTAAACGCTTGTTGCCTGTTCATTCGCCCTGCAATCTTGATAAAAGAGGTTTCATGATCACGCGCGTGCGAAGTTTACCTGAGAAAAGGTCAGCAAGCTCCACAATTCATAATCCTACGGCTGAACTCCAGCGAGAAGGCGGGGTAAACCATTCTCACGCAAAGACGCAAAAAGCCCAGAGAAGAACCCACGCATCCGCCGCATTCACGCATCTTCGGATATTTCCGATCACCTTTCGGTTGCGGCTCCCGCGCTGTGTCTTTCTGCGGTGAATCGGATCGGAAAGAAAAACTAACCCTTCTCAGCTCGGAACTGCGACCACACCGCCGCCGCATTCTTCTTCTGATCTGGGGACAACTCGACCTGTGGCGGCCGAGGGAAGCTCTCCGGCAGCCCCATCAAACTGAGGATGTACTTCATGGCGGGGACGCCATGGAGGCCCCGAAGTGTGGCACCAGCTTGATTGAGTGTCTCCTGAGCCGCATGGAGATCGCCACCATTCCTGAACGCCTCATAGACCGCACGGGTTTCCTTCAGAAGGACGCTCCCGCTTCCGGTAATCGATCCAGCCCCGCCTGCCGGAAGGCTGGCCGAAAGAACCGAGGTTCTCCCTGTCATAATCTTCAGCTGGGGGAACTCCCTGATAAACACAAGGTGTTCTTCGGTTTTGTTGTGAGAATCCTTCATTCCGGCCAGTTTTTCGAACTTCGAAAGACTCTGAATGAGTTCCAAGGTAATCGGCACCCCGCTAAGGTACGGAATGTTGTAGACGAGGACGGGGATACGAGACGCTTCGAGAATCGGCGTATAGTAAGCTATGAGCCCGTCCAGCGATGGCCTCTTGAAGTAAAAGGGCGGAACAACCAGGGCAGAACCAGCACCTGTGTCGGCGGCATGCTTGAGGAGTTCCAGGGTTTCGGGAAGATTCGAAGTCCCAACATGAGACATTACAGTCAGGTTCCCGGCATGCCGTACGAAACTCTCGAGGATGAGCTTTCGCTCCGCCAGTGAAAATGAAGGAAACTCACCGGTCGTTCCAAGGACCAGAACGCCATCGGCCCCTCCCTCGTCAAGAAATGCGAGGTAGTCCCGGTTCATTCCAGCGTCGAAACGGCGATGCTTGTCCAGCATCGTCAGGGCAGCCGGGAAAAACTGCGGGCCGGATTTACCGGCGGTCCCTGACTCCGCTTCTCGGGCTCTGGCTCTTGACCCAACAACCGATGAGACGACTGGAGCAGCGACCATGGCGGCAGCACTTCTCAAAAAACTCCGACGTGACTTGATCATTATCTCTCCTTTGCTCAAGCTTACTCGGCACTTCCCGTACCGTCCAACTATTTCTTGAGTAGGACGGGCAGGATGCCTGTCCTACCGGGCATCCTGAAGTCTAGATTCGGCTTTCAACGCTTCAGTAACCAAACCTCCGCGACACGCGATCTCTGCCGCCAATTCAGGTGGCCCTCGTCCGTCGGTCTGTCCCAGGTCAGCACCAGCTTCCGGTCCTGGATAGTCTCGGGTGCCACAGGGAACTCCTTGAACTCGCCGATCTCTTTCCCATTGACCGTCGGTTCCACCAAAACATCGTCCATCCGCAGCAGGGACTTCCCGTAACCGGTCAGCCGAACGGTGTAGCTCGCTTCAGGATCGAGGCCTCCGTAGACGACTCCGAGTGGCCGGCTCATGGTACTCTGCCAGGAGAGCCGTTCGCGGCTCATTCCGTTGTCCCACCACCAGAAGGTCGGCGACGGAGTTCGACCCATCCTCGGATGGCTGCTTTCATTCGAAAAACGCAGGACACGGGGAGATC
Source organism: Acidobacteriota bacterium (assembly GCA_030597245.1). GTDB lineage: Bacteria > Acidobacteriota > UBA6911 > RPQK01 > JAPXNP01 > JAUWTT01. The sequence goes on along the minus strand of JAUVSF010000015.1, from coordinate 17,849 downwards.
TCTCGGCATGGCCGATATCATCATAATAGCTCCCGGGTCCCGGACTTTCCCACGACTGGATCACTGCCAGGCGCTCCAGTTTCTCGGCTTCGCCGGGAAGAAAGGCGATCTCCTTGAACTCGTCCTGCAGCCACCACCGATTGTTCAACGGATAGTTGACGAAATCGAGGAACGCACCTCTCTCCGCCCCGCTGGCATGGTACTGCTCGACGCTTGTCTGCAGCGAAATCGACTGAAAAAGGGCTTCGCAGAGTTCCTCAATTCGTCGGAGTAACTCCGGTCGGGCCCGATTTGAGACCCCGCGATTCAAAACTTCCAGCGCCTGTTTCATGGCCGCCGAGGCACCCAGAACGGGCGCTTGAGCCAGGATGGTGTTGGCTTCCTGCTCCAAGTTCCTCTCATAGATCAGGCGATGGCGGGTGTATGCGTCGTAATAGGCTCGGACCAGGTTCATTTGCCAGCGCCAGTTGCCGCTCAACTGCGGCGCCTTCGCTTCTAACCGCTGCCAGAGCAGAAGCGTGCCGTCGACCGAACCATTCGTCGCCAGCGGTCCCTGCCAGTTCTTTTCCAGGGCCAGGATGCCATCTGCTGCTTCCACGTCGACGTCCGGCCCAAAAAAGAAACGAGAGTACTCGCTCAGGATTTCCCTGACGTCGGCTCCGGGGTCCCAACTTCTCACGCTCCAGATCGTCTTGTTGACATCATCGTGGACTCCATCCGAATAGCTGATGAACCCGTCGGTATAGGGGGCAAACCTGTTGTGGATCTGTGCGTACTCAACGGGCCGTGGATTGATCGCCTCTCTTCCCAGAGTCAGTGCAAAGGCTTGATCCCACCAGCGCACCGGATACTGGCACAACTTGTTATGGGTGATGTCGGGGTACAGGCGATACTTGTATTGTTCCGGCAGTCGCTCCCGTGTCAGTGGAATTGGCGGGCTCGACGGGCCTGCGACCAGGCCACCTAACCAGGAGGGTTTTTCTTTTTCCTGGTAAGCGTAGATAGTGTCAATCTGCTGTCTGTTGAACCACTGCAGCGACAGCCAGACCCGAGCCTCCGGGTGCACAGCAAGCAAGCGTTCCGCAACGTCTTCAAGGAAAGGAAGGACGAGTTCCGGAGGATTGTGGCCCGGATCCCCGCCCGGGAAAAACACTCCGTTGAGCCGGTTACAGTCATGGTAAAATCGTTCATGCTTGTCGAGCATCCGCTCCCGCAGAACCGTGTTGTTGAGATCAAAGTCAACTGGTGTCCAAACCCAGTAATCGAGGCCATAGCGGCCGCAGATCTCACTTAACATCCGATTTGCTTCGTCCCGGGACATTTTCATAAGCGGGCTCTGTCGTTCATCCTGGAAAGGAATGTTCTCTACGGAGTTCAGGCCGAACACAGCCAGTTCCCGGATGTACTGCTCAAATTGCTTCCCATCCCAGGCATCCCAGGAGTTGGCCCGCGCACGGAACCCCAACTGGTGTCCGCGGATGGGATAAGCCGGGGAGGAAGCCATGTCCACTGGTTCGGGCAGCAAGACAGAGCCATTTCTGAGTTCCAAAAGCCTCAACAGACGTCCAACTCCATACAGAGCACCCCGCGGATCGGCCCCGACGACCCACACCACTGGATTCGGAGATGCTTCCGGGTCGACAAGAATGCGGTACCCCTCCGGCTTTAGCTCCGGTGACTCGGAACTGGAAGGAGCGGGGAGGTCGCGAACCAGCCTTGCCGACCCACTCCGGGCAGCCACGACGATCACCGTCTTGCCGGTCGGCCCGGAAGTCTGCCCGGGCCAACGGATGCCCGTGCGAGCTTCGACCTCTTCCTGAAGAACGAGGGCAGCCGTTGCCTCCGCCTCGGGCAAATCTCCTTCCCGGGTGAAAACCACAGCAGTTGTCAGATCGATTCCGGCCATCAGAAACGACGGGAGAAGAAAAAGGAGCATCAGGAGAGCAACTAGATTCGTGCATCGGATCATGGATCGATTGAGGTGTAGATGACTCGGAAACATCATGGAGACTCCTTTCAGTTGCTGCCCAAGCTTGACTTCACCAATCGGATGACACCGGAAACCATCTCATCTTCGACCTCGGCGGCCCAGCCAACCGGTGAACCATACTGAATCTGGATGACCTTGGCCTGATAAGCATTCAGACGGACCAGCTCACGCGTCGGGATGTAGAGGTTGTGCTCTCCCATGTATCCGAAAACCATGATGGGCATTTCATATCGAAAAGCGTCTTTGATCCGCATTCCGATGGGGGTGCAGATCTCCCCCTGCATTGCGACCAGGGGCATCGGGCCGATTCGGGCCACGATCACCTCTTCATAAACACAAGGCAGTTCATCGTGGATACTGTACTTGTACTTGGTCAGCATCTCCTGGTCGGACTTCGCCCACATGTAGGTATCGTCGGTGCAGATCATTTCCGTTGTGGTCGTCGGAAAAGGCAGGCCCTTCTCGTACCAGTAGAGCAGCGTTCGAACCCAGTTGGTTCCTCGATTCCGGTCTGGATACGGCACCAGCCCCACATCCTTGGGGAACCCCTCAGCCCGTTTCTCAGCCTCTGCACGGGAAATCGGCGGGGCCAGAGGAAGAGAAAGAACTTCCATTCTGCTGCTGATAGGGCCGGTCACTTCGCGCATTGGCCCGTTGACTATGCTCAAAACCGCGTCGCTCAATTCCTTTGCCAGGGCTTTCGTGGGGCCCGGAAGTATCTGGTTGGCATACTCGGTTCCTTTCTTTCGCGCCTCGCCCAGTTTCTTTCGCAGTTCGGGCAGTACCCGGGGAAACTGATTCCCGCCGCTTGCATCGGCATACATCGCCTGAACACCGGGCATTCTGGCTTCGATCTCATCCATGGCGTAACCCGGATGCCCGGGTCCGATCTTGTCGAGCGAGGCCTGAAGAGGGTGGACTCCATGGTTGAACAGCAGAGCCACCGGCTTGTCTTCCTGTGTCACCTTGAGAACCTGAATCTCGTAGTCTACCGGTGCATTTCCGGAGGCACCGATGAAGTAGCCGTCACCCGATCCGAAATGGAGTCGGACCGGCCCCTTCTCCTTTTGAACCGCTTCTCGAACCAGCTCAACCAGAGTGTCTGCCAGCCAGCGGCCGTAGTCGAAATTGTCCGGAACGATCTGGATAGGCCCATTATGATTGTGTGTAGCCAGAAGAATCAGGTATTCCGGTTTGATGCCCATTTCCGTTTTCAACCTGGAGCGCAGGATGGGAGTGGCCACGTCCAGGCAGTTCAGATCGTAGGTAATAATGACGAGACGATTGTCCCCATCATTGAGCACCAGAGCGCGGGCGTAGATATCTTTCAGGACTCCCGTCGAAACCCGGCCATTGGTCATCACGCGCGGCTTCTTGTTGCTGATGACGACCTTGGCGGTACCTGCTTTGAGGGCTGTGGAGCCATTCTCGGCCAAAAGCACCGACGCAGCCAGAATCACCGCCAACGAAACCGTGAGAAATCCAATTCCTGTGATCCAGCCTTTCATGAACCTGCTCTCCTTTCCGAGTTAGGATGCCTGTCCTACTTGCGCAAATCCGCGGGCACTGCCTCCAGCCTACCCAGCATTTCATTCAAACGGCCGACATTCACTCGGACCAGGTTTTCGCCCCTGCCCACTCCGAATTCCTGCCTCGAACAGGGAACTGGCCGTCTCTGAGACGACTGCAATGACTTTCTGTTCAGTCTCCTGGAACCAGGAATGATCCGGGTCGGGCCATGTCTTGTCCTCCCAGGTCAGCGGACCCGAATGAGTATGCGTGCTGCACAAAAGAGTGTGGGCAATACCATAGTCCTGTCGAAGTGTTTTAAGCACGCGATTCGACGGAAAGGAACGCAAGTCCAGCGAAACCAGTGCAAGAGACTCACCGCCCGATTTCATCACCACTGTGGTCGCGTAGAGAGGGTCATGAATTCCTTGTGAGCCGCCCTTTCGCGCTGAGTAGCCTCCCATCAAATAGCCCACGGGAGGCGTGATGTCAGTTCGAGCCACTCCGACCTGGAGTCCTTCAGCGGCAAAGAGTGAAGTCTGGCTAAGCAGGATCGCCGGCAAGACTGCGATCCTGCCTGATCCAATGGCCACGGGGAGTTGCCACTCCGTTCGAGTCCTATTGCGGTTCGACATTCCAACCGTCCAATTTGACGACTGCGGAGGCTCCCTGCAGGTCTTCCTCTGCAAAGAAAGCCCGGATCGATTTGCTTTGGCCTGGCAGTAGACTGAAGTAGTTGTCACTCCAATAAACAGGAGCGACCTCAGGACCTCCCGCCCCCTGGGTCACGGCCAGATGGACGAAGAACGCCAAATTGGCCGATGGGTTGTTCACCCGAACGACTGCTGCCTTTTCTCCTTCTGCGTCTTCGATCTGATAATCCATTTCCAGCTGCACCCTGGGGAGTTTCATGAGGTCGCGATGGTCCGCCACAGACTTGGGTCTTACGTAGAATTGCCTGTCTTTCGTGAAGCCTTTGGTGCCCTCAACGTCCGGAACCGTGGACAGCCAGTACAGGTTACTTGAGACTTCCTCTCCGGCGGCATTTTCGAGCGTAAGAAGGAGGAAGTGGCTCTTGGAAAGTCCCCTGGGCCACTTGATGTCGAGGGCATGGGCCGTGCCGTTCTCTTCGATACTGACCGTGGCCGTCTCCAGAAGCTTCTCGGCCATATCGAAGTTCAGAACTCTGGCCGTCACCTTCAAGTCGCTGAACGGCTCATAATAACCGTTCACAACCCAGATCGAGTCGTCATCGTAGGAATACTGAACATGAAGAGGCTCACAGGCTTTCTTCGCGCCGTAGTAAGCTCCGCCCGCGAGCAGGTACCAGTCGATGTACTGCCAGGTCAGGGTTGCCGGCCAGGCGACGTCATACTTCCAGGTCGTGATGCCGAGGGCGTCGAACTTGTATCTGCCGTAGGCCTCAAACATACCGCGGGCGCTCTCGTAGTTGAGTATCTGGCCCTTCAGGGCGAAGTCCTCGGCATTCTTCGGTTTGCCATAACGCTTGTCCATCGATGTAAACAGGGCGTTGAAGTACTCGACCCCCTGGATCACGGTGTGGAACGAGAACGTCTCGTTGAAGGGAGGCCAGATCGACTCTTCGGGCATCATCCTTCGCATGCTCTCAATAGGAGCGAAGATCCCTCCGATTCCCCCGGATTGAGCGAAGCCCCAGGCCCCGTCTTCCTTGTGTGTGTAGTAATGCGTAGGGTTTGCGTATGTCCAGAGCTCCCGCGTTCCGGTGCGGGTTCCGCCCGTCTGAAATCGATTCTCGATTTCGAAGGCTCCCGAATGAGGCTGATAGGTCCTCTCGGGCGTATACTTCGCGATCATCTGCCGGTAGGCTTGGTCCAGGTTCTCTGTGGGGAAAGTCTCGTCGTGTCCCAGGAAGTGCACCAGGCTGGGATGGTTTCGTATGCGTAGCAGCATGTCCTCCACGTTCTTGATGGCGAGGTCCTCGTCCGGAATGCTGCGCCCGAAGATTTGCTGGGTCACCATCACACCGTATCTGTCACAGATATCGTAGAACTCGTCCGTCTCCCGAATGGAGAAGCCTTCGGAACGAAGCATGTTCAGGTTACCTTCTCGAGCATAGCGAACCAGAGCCTCATACCGCTTTGGGGTTAGGCGCAGCAACATATCGGTAGTCATCCAAGCGCCGCCTCGGATCAGGATTTTCTTGCCGTTGACCTTGTATCCGCGCCAGCCTTCGTCGTCAATGTAGGTAGAAACTTCGCGGATTCCGAACCGCACCTGCTCAGTGTCTGAGATCACGCCCTCTGTTTGGAACTCTAGTTCCAGGTCGTAAAGATGCTGGGGGCCCACCGGGTGCGGCCACCAGAGTTGTGGGCGGTCAAAATCAAGCTCTGGATTGTCCTGAGGAGAAAAGGTGACCATTTTCGTCTCCCCGGGCTGAAGAGTGACGTCTTGGGCGACCTGCACATTCTCAATAGCGCCCAGCAGAGTGCCTTCAACCTGCCGGTCGGTTCTATTGGTGACATAGGCCGAGATGGTCAGGTGAGCGGTCTCCAAAGACGGCAGATCCAGGTCCGTGACCACGTAAGGATGCTCCAGCGTGACCGGGCCGTGAGAGGAGATGTAGACGTCCTCCCAGATGCCGACGTTCAGGTCGGGAGGCTGAGGGTTGTGGTCATCCCAGCCGGTGGTTGCTTCCAGTTGCTTGGTCTGGTACTCGATGTCGGGGACCTTGCCCGGAGCAATCGTTTCGACCGCAAGCACGTTCATCCCACCGATCTTGGCCCACTCGTCGATGTCGAATTCGTAGCGGCGGAACATCCCAATCACTTCATCTTCCGAGGCGATCTGGTGCCCGTTGAGCCAGATATTGGCCTTGTAGTTGATGCCGTCCAAGTGCAGCCTTAACTTCCTTCCCCTGTACTCGGCGGGCAGCTGGAATTCACAGCGGTACCACCAGGAAGGGTAGAAGGGGCTGTCCTCCGGCATGGCCAGCCATCGGCCCTCCCGGTAGCCGGGAATCGATTTCAGGTTCAAGCCATAATAAGGATCGGGATAAACGTTGTACTCCACCAGAGCCGCCAACACCGTGGCCGGCACCGTCGTCGGATACCAGCCTTTGGGTTCGAATGCGACGGTGGAAATGGTGGCTCCCTGCACTTCGATCTCCGCCGCAGACTGAAGTTGCCATCCATCCGCCAACGGCAGTCGTTCAGAAACCAGGACCGGCTCCTGAACGCAGGACATCGAGAGAAAGAAAAGAATCAGCAACAGATTCGTACCTATGATCTTCATAGGAGTGCCTTTCGTTCTGGAAAACCCTTCTAGAGAGCGACTCCGGCAGGCTTGATCGAACACCGGGTTCCACAGTATTCGTCTCTCACGCCTCCCGGCTGTCCAAACTCGAAGACCGGACTGTGAACTTACGGTCCGGGAACCTTCTTCAACTCACCCAACATCTCGTAAACCGTGACCAACGAATGCTCCAGCATCCTCTCCCCCGCACCTACTTCAATCCAGGCAACCAGCGAATTACCGCCGTATCCGCCGGTCACCGCTCCCTGCAGGGTGGGGAAGTAGCCGAAGTAGCCGTTGGCATATCCTGCGAAGAACGTTGAACTGGTCGGAAAGCGCTGCCGCGACTGCATGGCAAACTGCACAAACGGTTCACCTGGCATTCCGGTCAGAGCAATCTCTTCATTGATGACGAGAGTCGTCACGGGCAGTTCCAGCTTCTGTGAGAAGAGCTGTTCGTATCGCTTCGCTGCGGCCTCCCCCGCCATGGACTTCAAACCGGAGATTACGGTGTCGCGATCCCAGCGCAGATCAAATGAAAGAGTATCCAGAGAGTATTTCAGCGAAGGTTTCTCCGGGGCTTCTGCTCGGATCGCCTTGGATACCTCAACCACTTCCCATCCCAGTTCCTCACCTGTTTCGCGCATCGACTGCACCCCGTTTTCTCGAAGTGGAGTCTTGTCGAAATACGGGTTGATATCTCCCGGTGCCCCCTGAAGAAAGAGACAGATCACGCCGCCTCCAAGTTCGGTTTCCACGAGCCGGGACATGGCGCCTGGATAGTCGGCTGAGTATTGGACGTTGTCGGGACCCAGCACCACGGGGTGGCAGGAATAGTTGACCAGGACCGCCAGCGGCTCACCCTTCAGATTGTCAATCCTCAATACGCCGACATGATCGTCCACCGGGCTTGTCGGAACCTTGGTTGCATTCCTCCAGAACATTTTCACCGTGCCGTCGGGCTGAACCTTAACGCGATTGTGCCCGATCCAGGCCTCACCAATTCCCGTCCCGATGGCGGCAGGTACCATGGTCTTGCCGGCCTTCACGACGCTGTCGGATATCTTCTTGAGCATCGTCATCTCCCATCCCGGGATGTCCTGCTTGCTGAGATGGCTCTCCAGAGAAGGCCCGGAATGGGTGTGAGAAGCAAAAAAGAGCACTTCGTCGATGTCGCCTTCCCGGCTGGCGAGTTCCCGCACTATTCCCATCGAAACCGGGGCAAAAGTCCGTCCCAGATCCAAAGTCACAAGAGCTATGCGGACTTGACCGTCGCCCAGAACAAGACCCTTGGCGAACAATGGATCGAGTACCCCAGTGGAATCACCCTGACGCGCGGAATATCCCCACATCTTGATCCCCGATGGGGGGGTGATGTCGACCTTGAAAGCAGAAGCCGTGAATCGTTCCGCATAAAGAAAAGTACCGTGAATCCAAAAAACGAGAATCGCTGCGGCGAGAAGTTTTTTCATGTTCGGATATCTTCCCCAGTTATCCTCACACCCGGTCAGCTCAGCCATGCCTCCAGGGAGTCGAGGCAGCTCAGGCACAGCAAAAAGAAAGGAGGCCAGAAGACCTGCACCACAACCGGAAGCGGCCAAAACTCGATTATATACATGGGCATTCGAAATGTCAGCCTGGAAAACACGCTTATTGAGGACTATTTACGCTGACGGAGGCATGACCGTCAGGGAGTGCTCGCGGACAGGGATCGACAGATGCTCGCAAGCCTCAGCTTTCTTTTCCAAAATCAGGTCTTGGACAATCCTCGTCAGTGCGGTATTAAGGTAGGGACAGAGTGGTTCTGCAAGACAAGTCAGATAATCTCGGGATTCAGTTCAAAACGAGTTGGAGGATTCAAAAATGAAACAGCTGGCATTGGCAGGTGGGAGCAAGCTGCGAACCAGCGAATTCTATCGCTGGCCCCATGTCGACGAAAGAGAGCTTCAAAACGTTGAAGAGGTCGTCCGGAGTCAACGTTGGTTTGCGGGGATGCGGGGAGCGGATCCGGGAACGAAAACAGAGGAACTCGAGCATCGCTTCGCCGACTTCCATGATTCCCATTACGGAATAGCATGCTGCAACGGAACCGTGGCTCTGGAAATCGCCTTGCGCGCCGCCGGGATTGGAGTCGGCGACGAAGTCATTGTACCGGGCCTTACCTTCATCGCGACACTCAGTGCGGTCTTGCAGGTCAACGCAATTCCCATCGTCGTGGATACCGTCTATGACACCCAGTGCATTAACCCGAGTGAAATCGAACGGGCTATCACGGACCGCACCCGGGCCATCATTCCGGTTCACTTTGGAGGCCTGGTCTGCGACATGGACCGCATCATGGACATTGGACGCAGGCATGGCCTCGTCGTCATTGAAGACGCCGCCCACGCGCCTGGAGCCGTCCAGCAGGGAAACAAAGTCGGATCGATCGGCCACCTGGCAACATTCAGCTTCCAGGAGAGCAAGACCATGACGGCCGGCGAAGGAGGAATGATCACCACCAACGACCCGGAGTTGGCCGAGAAAGCCGTCATGTTCCGTAGCTGCGGCCGAAAAGAAGGCGAATCCTGGTATGTCCACTACGTCATGGCCGTCAATTACCGCCTCGCCGAGATTCAGTCCGCGATGCTGCTCGCGCAGCTGGAGAGACTCGGTGACCAGCTGAGAATCAAGAACGAGAATGCTGCTTTCCTGGCAGCACAGTTCGAGAGAATGGACGGCATCCGGCCAGTTCCCGGGGACGGCAAGACGGACATCCACTGGTACTACCTGTACCTGCTGCAATACGACCGGGAGAAGTTTTCCGGCCTTTCAAGGAACCGCTTCGTGGAGGCTCTGGAGGCGGAAGGGATTCCGTGTCATATCGGATATCCCTGGCCTCTTACCAAAAGCCCGATGTTCCAGTCCATCGGCCAAGGGGCTGAGGGCTGTCCTTTCACGTGTCCGTACTACGGAAAACAGATCGACATTGCAGGGACAGACTTGCCGGTTATTGATAAAATCTGCGCAGACACCGTGGTGATTCCCCACCAGGTGCTGCTGTCACCGAAAGAGGACCTCCTCGATATCGGCCGCGCCGTGGTAAAGATTCAGAAAAACGCGTCAGAGATCCTGTAGTCGATAGGTTTCGGCAGAGTCTTTTTCGCTCGAATGTGGGGCGGCCTTCCCCTAAAGGGTCTGTTGCCCAAATCGCAACAGGCCCAATCCCCAAGTCCCAAAGCCCAATTCCCAATCAAGTCTGTCGTCCGGATCTCGATAGAACATCACCTAACCTACTGACAAATAGCCAGTTAATAGCATTATCATATTGGGGAATTTAAGGGAACTGAATCGACTTTTCTTGAGGTTTGGTGCTTGGGCGGAGCGCCCTTCTTGGGCAACGCGCCCTAAAGCCCCCATGGAGGGCAGGATGCCCACCGCACTCTCGGAAACCTCTACTCCGAGAAAGCGGTCATCTCAATCTCTTCCTTAAACCCTCGGGTCCTGACGGCAAGATAAACAATGCCCACGGCCATCCAGGCTCCCCCCAGCAGAAAGGTCTTCAGGGGCAGACTACTCCAGATCAGAAGGCAGAAGGCAAAGCCGATCGCCGGGGCCAGAAAATCCTTCAGGAAGCCGGCCATGGTCTTGTTGGGATTTCGGAAGAAACATTCCCGGATCACGGAGAGGTTGACACCCATGAAAGCCAGGAACGCCCCGAAGTTGATGAGGCGGGCACACTCCTGGTAATCCAGAAACGCCGCCCCTGTCAGGGCCAAGGCACCGATCAACCACAAATTCCTGGAAGGGCTGGCCGTCTCTTTGTCGAGATAGCCGAAGAACTTCTTCGGAAGCACTTCATCCCGCCCCATGCCGTACAGAAGCCGCGCCGCCCCGACCTGGCCGGTTACCCCGGAACCGATGCTTCCCACAATCAGAGTGAAGGAAAGCAAAGCGTCGAGAAAGTTTCCGCCAACCCGGTTTGCCACGGACATGATTGCCGTGTCCAGCGCGTTGTTGCGGGCGGCCTCATCGGTCAGCCCAGCCGTGAGCGATTGCCAGTCGGGCCACGCCAGCTGGGCCAGGTAAACCTGTGATCCGCTCCAGATCCCGGTGATCAGGCAAGTCAACACGGCTGCCAGAAGAACGTTGCGTCTCGGATTCTCGACTTCTTCCGAAAGAGTCGTCAATCCGTCAAATCCGATGTAGGTCAGGGCGGCCAGAGCGGTTCCCGCCCACACTGCATCCCAGGAAAACGACTGCGCCGAGTAGAACGGCCGGACCGTCAGAAGTCCGCCCACTCCTTCTCCGATGAAGACATACCGGATCGCCGCCGCCATGAAATAAAAGACCACGGCGCTCATGAAAACCATCAGGATCCAGTTCGTTCGAGCCGTAAACTTGATTCCTCTCAGATTCAAGAACGTGAATCCACCGGCAAAGAAAACGATCCACGCGTAATAGGGAATGAAGGGCAGCAGGTGATTGGCTGCAATGCTGGTAAAGACCACGCAGAGGATCGGAACCAGGATATAGTCCATGAACATGGACCAGCCCGCCACAAATCCCAGGTGCCTGTGCAGCCCTTTTCCAACGTAGGTGTAGGCCGACCCGGCAGCCGGATAACGATTCGCCATCCTCCCGTAACTGATGGCTGTAAAGATCATGGCCAGCATGGCCAGGGCGATCGTGGCAGCGGCGTGCCCCTGTGATATGTGATTGGCGTGGCCAAAAAGCGGTAACGCCGCCACGGGCTGAATCAGGATGATCCCATAGATCACCAGATCTCTCAGCTTCAGCACTCTCCGGAGTTTCACCTCTCCCGACTCACTGACTCCCATAATTCCCTCAACCCCCGTTATTCGTCTTCTCCCCCAGCGTCAGAGTCTGATTCGTCTCCCTGCAGGACCCACTCCAGATTGAAACGAACGTGTTTTATGGTTTTTAAATTGTAGCTGTAGGTGGCATGAAGAGTACCGTCCCTGGCCTGAATCAGAGAAGGATAGTCGAACCGTCCCCCCGGAGTGTTTTCCAGGTGTCTGGTCCACCGCCAAGTCTTCCCCTCGTCCGTCGAGATCGAGACAGCCAGCCTGTCACGCGGTGATTCTTCCTTGTCGTTGTAGATCATAGCCAAATGACCGTCCTTCAACATCACGGCTTCGATGCCTGCCCCCGGGTTGGGCAACGAAGTCGGAGTCACCACCGACCAAGTGTATCCCCCGTCTGTTGATTCACTTCTCATGATCCGGCGGGCCCGACTGCCGTCCCGGAAGAAGGCCAGCAACTTGCCGCTTGGGGTGAGCACGACGGACGGTTGGGTGATACCGATCCGCGGAACCGCCTTGCTGATCTCCCAGGTCTCTCCGCTGTCCCTGGTGAGCGCCATGGCGGCGACGTTGAAATTCTCGTTCGAAAAGGGAATCAACACGGTTCCGTCCGGGAGAGCCAGAGGATGTGTCCGAGGCATCCATCCCAGCCTCCGGGCAAAGGGATCCGAAAGCCTTTCCAGCAGCCGGGCGGCCCTCTGCTCGTTCTGGTTCTGCCAGTCAGCCCCGCTGCGAAGCTTGTTGGCAAAGCCGGCAACCACCTCATCCAGCCCATTGGGGTGCACAATCAGGATCGATTCCCGGTCCCACCGCGGTCTACCTGGGTTCTCATAGTCCGAGGATACCTTGTACTGAAGCAGGCCGCTTCCCCACGTCCGCTGAGGCACTCCGATCAGCGTCGGATGGATCAACCAAAGACGATTCTCGGTATCGACAACCATAGAAGGATTGTTGTCGGATATCCCATAGGTATCCGTCATCACGAAAGGCCTTCTCCATCCCTCCTCTCCCTGGAAGAAGCGCGCTCCGCCAATCCGGACGTTGTCGGCCTTGTCTGCATCGAGGTCGTAGTAGTAGGACTCCCGATTCGGCCCGTTTTCATACCAGACCGCAATAAGATTCTCTTTGGGAGTCTCAATGATGCACGAGGCATGAACGTGCCCGTGACCCTCTACTTCCGGGTCAAACACGAAGCGCGGTTCAAAAAGGCTTTCAGCAGTAACCGAAAGGCCAGTAAACAAGAAGAATATGCTTGCAAGGAAAATCCAAAAATGGGCTTTCATGGTCCCAAAGCATAAACCCGCTCTTACACTCGATCAATGAGGGTATCGCAAAAACTCCAAGGTTGGGCAACAGCCCGGCAGCAGTGGGTACCGTGGCGGGCTGTCAGAGGGTGCGTGCCGACAGGGCTCAACAGCTGAGGGTAAGCACTCCCTCACGAGATTGTCGCAAAAGTGCCCTGTGTTGACCTGAGTCGCCCTGCGCGCAAAGTCGGAAGAGGGATAACCTACAAAGGCACGACCGTGAGGGAGTGCTTAAGTGATGTTTTGACAGTTGTTTACAAGCGCTCCCTCAGGGTTGTGCCTCTGTTTTAGATCTGGGCCCAAACTTTGTCCCTTGGAGCAATGCAGCACCGGGGAGATAATGGCTCTAATCTGGAGGCTGACCATGATCATCTACCGACAGAAATCGACACTCAGAACCAACGAACACCGGAAAAGTTCCGGCAGCCGTCAACTTCAGCTGCTCCGCTCCCGGACCTGGGGGTTTCCCTCGCTCGCCGTCTTGATGTTTCTGGCACTTCCAAACTCATCGGTGCAAATACTGGCCCAAAGACAAAGCCAGGCCAGCAATGAAGTTCAGAAATGGCGCCTGCCTTTGGCTGAAAAGGCCGAGGTCATCCAGCAGAACATTTTAGAGATACACGATGTTGAGGGGACTTACGTGCCCTCTGTGCCGCTCCCTCCTGACCACACGGTTCTCGGAGTCAACGGCGATATGCACACAAGCTCCTGGACGGGTTGCTATATCCTCGGCATCGCCTTCCGCCTGGGCTGGGCACGCAAGGACGGGACGCAGAGAGACATCGATGCCTCCCTTGACATCGGCGAACGCATTCTGGGCGGTATTCAGATGCTGTCTCGAATCTCTGGGACTCCCGGCCTGCTGGCCCGGTACGTGATGTATGGACACGGCGTGGGACCCGAGGAACGCAGCTTCGACAATGCACGAAACTGGTGGTTCCAGGGTAAAGGAGAGTATCAGCACTTCCGGTACAGAAGTCATCCCAGCCATCACAACTACCACCACATGCTCCGCGGCCTGGCTCACTATTACTACTTCCTGACCAAAGACAACCCGAGACCGACTGAACGCGAGCGCGCCCAGATCGACCTGACCCGCACGCTGTTCCAGGAGCTGATGGAGTTCGCTTACAAGAAGAACAACATGGTGCTGATTCGCGAGGACGGGAGTATCAGCGCCCAGCAACTCCTGGTCGGCGTTGCCGAAGGACGGCCCTCAACGAAATCGCTCATGGCCACAAACTGCCTAAAGTTCGGTTACTGGATCACATCCGACCCCTGGTACAAGGATCAGTACGATAAGCTCGTTGGACGGTTCAATTATCGCGATGCCGGCGTCGTTCCGCCGGACCGGTGGCAGGGATCTTCGACGCGCCTGCGCACTCCCGACCAGGACGACACGGAACACACGCTTGCCAGCCTTTGGCTGGTATCTCAAATTGAAGAGGAACCACAGCTCAAAGCGTTCTATCGCATGGCCATTGCTCAGATCTTTGCCGGCAAAAGAGACCACAAGCGAACTCCCTTCAACTATTTCTATGCTGCCGGAACCGGCAAGAGCGAGGATGCAGATCTTCCCGGGGCGTTGGAGACTTTGCGGTTATTGCCGTCTGACGGGACCATCCTTCCCATGATGAACAGCATTCGCTCCGACATTGAAATCGTCAGCACCAGGAGAGGCCGGGGCACCACCAACGTTCTGCCCTTCAACGAACAGCCTTACGACAATGCTTACACCTGGAAGGGAAACCCTTTCCAACTCGACCGCTATCTCTCCCGCCAGATCACTTCACTCTCTGTCTCAGGAGAGGACCCATACGTCTGGCTTCTGTGTGACGAGCAGGGCAGGCTCTACCGCTCCCTCGACGGAGGAGAGACTTTCCAGGTGCATGACCAGCCGGCCGGCACAGAGGTCCAGAGCGTAACCTTTGCCGCCAATAAGAACCGTATCGCCGTTATCGCGACAGACTCGGGCATTTACTGGACACAGGGAGGCGGCTACGGGGACTCCTGGCACAGGGTCAGCGGCGGCCCGGCTCACGCTAGCGCCAGCCGGCTCATGCTGGACGTCGCCAATCCCAACGTAGTCTGGGCTGTCACAACCGACGGTGTCTACCGAAGTGAGGATCTAGGCATGGAAGGTGTCGGCAAGGTCTGGGAGAGGGTTTCACGGCTATTTCCGGCAAGTGGCGACTCCGTATACGGAGTGAATCCGGGAGATAATGCCATCATTTACGCTACCAGCCGAGGCCGGATCTATCGACACGAAATCGGTGCGGAGAAATGGACGCTTACACCCAGCGATGCCGAGGAGTACCATATCGTCCCGACGTTCAATCGGATCGTGGTCTCTCCCGGTGACCCCAACGACGTGTTCTTCCTGCTTTCCCTTCAAGTCTGGGGCCGTAGCCTGCCTCTGCTACTGCGATCAACAGACGGGGCCGAAAAGAGCGTGGTGACAGGCATGCAGACAGGGCGGTCTTACATCCCGTCGGACGGTTCAGGACTCGAGGGTGTCGACCTCAACAGCATTACGATTGACCCTATCCATCACGACATCGTGTACGGGGCGTCGACCAAGGGTTTCTGTCGATCTGACGATGGAGGGAGAACCTGGACGCTTCACAACACGGGCCTGCGAATCCCTTACGCATACACGGTGCTCGCCCCGAAAGAGATTCCAGGCAGGATCTTCCTGTCCACTCCCGCCGGCTTGCACGAGCGCTCAGACAACGGGACAACCTGGAATCCGCCGATTCTCGTGCTCAATGGTCGGGGAGCAAGCCAAACTGACCGGGGCGGGATGGGTTACCTCGTAGGCTACTGGCCCGGCCGATACTTCGGTTTCATTAGCGAAGAGGAGGTCTACAGGTCCCCTCGCGACTGGTAGGGGACAGGGTGGAATGGCATTTTCCCCCGACTATCATTCCCTAACCATCGAAGGTGCAGTGGAAAAAAAGCCTGGGGTGGAGCGAAGCGGAACCCCAGGACACGACATGCTCCGCGGAAACCCCACAGAGGGGATGTGCTCAAGTCGATACTCACCAGTCACATTCTCTGCCGGTCTCTTCCCCGCAGGGTGTGGATTGTCAGGCCTTGTACGGGTTTGCGAGAAGCGGGGCTGATAAGGCTGACAAGATAAGCTGAAACAAAGCAGACAGTAATCCCGATCGCAGCATAGAGATATCCGCTGATTTGAGTGTAGATCGGAATCAACCCCATCACCACCACTCCGGTTGAGGCACCCGTGAGCGCACCCCGGCTGTTCGCCCTCCTTGTGAGGATTCCTAAAAGAAACAATCCCCCAAGAACTCCCATGAAAAGTCCGATCACCCGGATGAACGAGTCGAATAAGGACCGGTTCTCCGGATCAATGAAAAGCAATCCCAGTAAGGTGCCCAGTATGCCGGAGCAGAAGGTCAACCCGCGGGCCCACCTGAAGTAATCACTCTCATTGGCCAAGGCGCGAAAAGGGCGCAAAAAGTCGGTCACCACGGCCGTGGCGGTCGAGTTCATGCTCGTCGAGATCGTAGATTGGGCAGCCGCAAAGATTCCCGCGACGATCAATCCCGCAAGTCCCACGGGAACTTCTCGTGAGATGAAAAGGGGGAAGATCTGGTCAGTCATGTAGGTCGGATCCAGCTTTTCCGGATGGGACCTGTAGAATCCGTACAGAGAAGTGCCCAAGCCGTAGAAAAGAACAGAAGCCGGGATTGCGAGAATAGCTGCCGTCCAGATCGAACGCGCCGCACGCTTGATATCGGGTGTCGTCATATAGCGCTGCACAACCGCCTGGTCTGACGTGTAGGAGGCTAGGTTCTGTCCGAGAGCACCCAATATAACGACCCAAAACGCTAACGAAGTGGTGGTTGGATCCCAGTGAAAATTGAACAGATGCAACTTACCCTCGCTCTGGGCTATGGAGAATAAAGACCCAACCCCGCCTTCAGTTCCAGCAATCATCAAGCCGAAGCACAGGACGGCTCCTCCCAGGAGAAGGAAGGTTTGAATCGTGTCGGTTCAGACGACAGCCTCAATGCCACCAATCGTAGAGTAGATAACACTCAGAACGCCCATGATCAGGACACACTCGGTCGCGGACAATGGCGTTATTGTAGCCAGGGCTAACCCGGCCAGCGACATCACGATCCCCATCCTGAAGATGTGGAAAACCGTGAAAGACGCGCTGGCAAAAAGCCGGACACGTCGGTTAAACCGTTTCTCCAAGTACTCATAAGCACTGGTGGCATCGATCTGCCGGAAGAAGGGGAGAGCCAGATAAACCGCGATCGGCGCCACGGCAAGAATCATCAGGTTACCCGGCAAGTAAACCTGGTCCTGCGCGTATGCTTTGGCCGGGATCGCCATGTAGGTAATCGAGCTGAGCATAGTAGCGAAGATTGAGCACCCGGCAGCCCACCACACAATCTTCTGACCGCCTCGAAAATAGTCGTCGGTGTTTCGGTTCTTCCTGGCGAAGTAGCATCCGATACCCAGCATGGCGGCCAGATAAATGATCAGGACACTCGAATTAATGAAGCCAAAGGAGGGTGACGTCGAAACCGGTTCGATTGCCCAAACCTGCTGCGTACGAATTCGTGGTTTGATTTCACCCGACGCAAGGATGACCCGGTTTTCCCACCAGACAGCGGGGGTCGTGACCGGGTTGGCTGGGGATGGGCCGGCATTGATCCAGGTGTCAGTTATTGTGTGGTATGCGAGGGTGCGGGGAGGGAATCCAGGATGCGCCTCCCTTAATTCGGCGGAATGGGCCATCAGTCCCCCATCTGCGCCACTCAGGACAAAGATATGTGACTGGCCAATGGCCGCACCTGTGCCCCCCATAATCGGGTGTGGCGTGTCGGAGCGTCTCCGCCATGGATTCGAGAACCGTCCGGTGCCACAGTAGTTTTCCGACTCGACGTCAAATGCCTGAGGATCGTAATGTGCAGGATTGAACTCATAGAC
>JAUVSF010000285.1 GCA_030597245.1 Acidobacteriota bacterium | reverse complement strand
TCGATCGGCTCGTCGAAATCCCCGGGTGCAAGATACCGGACGTTGCATCCATCCCTGACAACGACCCTCGGGTCTCGCTGAAGCTTCCAGTCGAGCTGCCCCTTTCCGACATCCCCCGTGTAGACCCGTTCGGCCCCATGCTGAAGCAGCCAATCAGTGAAACCTCCCGTCGCTGCACCCAAGTCCAAGCAGACAGTTCCCTCGACTTTCAGTGAGCAGTGTTCCAAGGCCCCCTCTAGCTTAAGACCACCCCGGGAAACATATTTCTGCCGACGATCGGTGAGCCTGATCTCAGCGTCGCTCGGAACCACAGCCCCAGCCTTATCAATCTTCTGCCCATCGACCAATACGCTTCCGCTCATGACCAAAGCCAGTGCAGTCCGGCGATCGGCCGCTAGACCACGTTCGACCAGAAGATCGTCAATTCGACTCTTTGCCATACGGATTCCAACGCTACGCCGCGGCGGCAACAGAACCACTTCAAGGTGTCTCTACCCGAAGCGCATTCCTCACCAGCCGACACGACGAGGGCGGGAGCATGGGGAGCGCCTCCTTACTGACGTCTGGGCTGCTAGAAGCGCCGTATAGAAATGAAACGCGCGAGCTCTCGAAGAGCCACTCCCTTATCACCGAGACACTCGATGGCGGCGATGGCTTCTGCAACAAGGCTGTCAGCCGCTTCACGACTCTTCTGCACCCCGTAGAAAGCTGGGTAGGTCGCCTTCTGCTCCACCATATCTTTACCAGGCGTCTTTCCCAGTTCTTCCCGACTCCCTTCCATGTCGAGGATGTCGTCGATAATCTGAAAGGCCAAGCCGACTTTCAATCCGAACGTTCTCAGACACCGCAGATATCCATCCTCTGCCCCGGCAAGAATTGCAGAGCAGAAAACGGAAGCCTCTATTAGCGCACCGGTCTTCGAAGAGTGGATGTACTCGAGTTCCTTGGCCGAAAAGGGCTTACCCTGTGTGACCAGGTCAACAACCTGACCGGCAATCACTCCGCGCTGAGTTCCGATGGCCCGGCAAAGTCCGTTCAATACCTCGATTTTGGTAGCGGAGAAATCAACACCCCCCGGAATCTCGGTCAGAAGCTGGAAAGCGTGTGCCATCAGACCGTTTCCTGCCAGGATGGCAATCCCTTCGCCGAAGACCTTGTGGCAAGTCAACCTTCCCCTTCTGTGGTCATCGTCGTCCATCGCCGGCAGGTCATCGTGGATCAGCGAATAGGTGTGTATCAGTTCCAAAGCACAAGCCAAACGAACCGCTCTTTCGAAATCGCCCCCTACAGCTTCACTCGCCGCCAAAGCGAGGATAGGCCTGATTCGCTTTCCACCAGCAAACACGCTATACCGCATTGCCCTGTGGATGACTTCTGGGTACTCTTCCTCCGGTGGGAGGAACTCGTCGAGATGGGAATCGACTGTAGCCCTTTGCGTCTCCAGGTAGGCGCCGATCTCGAAAGAAGCCACCTGCTAATCACCTTCCCTGGCTTGGCCCGCAGGCTCGAACGCCTCCTCTGAAAGTTCGCCGTCAGCTCGCTTCATCAGGACCTCGACCCTTCTCTCAGCATCGTCAAGTTTCTTTCCACAAAACCGGGAGATCCCCATCCCTTCCTCGAACAGCTTCACCGATTCCTCCAGTGAAAGATCCCCCTCCTCGAGCTTGGAAACGATCTCTTCAAGGCGTTTCAGCGCTCCTTCAAAATCTTTAAGCTCCATTGTCTTCCTCTTTTCTGGCCGAGAACTCACCCTTTGCAACTTTCACGTGGATCCGCTCTCCTTTGGAGACCTCCTCCGGGTCTCGCACAATCGCTCCCGAGGCTGACATGACTATTGCATAGCCGCGGTCCAAAACCTGCTGCGGCGAGTACGCTCTGAGTCTCTCCGTCCAATTCTCGATGCCTTGCCGCCGGTTCTTCAGCAGGAACAGCGTCAGCTGGCGGAGATCCTTTTCATGCTGTTCAAGAGAGACCCTCCATCGCTCCAAGACCGATGGCAAAACGCCTGTCAATCTGAAACGCAATTCGTCGAGACGCTGGATCAACATTCTGACCCGGCTTTCGGCGTCAATGAAGCCTCGTCTTCCAATGAGCGCCTGATACCTGGCCTTGCGAGAGGCAAGCTGCAACGAGATCAGTTGCCGACACTCTCGGCTCAAAGCTGTGACTCTGCTTAGGAGCTCTTCCCTCTTTCCCGACACGATTTCGGCTGCCGCTGACGGGGTCGGAGCCCTCAAGTCGGCAACGAAATCCGAAATGGTGAAATCGATCTCGTGTCCGACCGCAGATATCACCGGCACAGCGGCCCCGTATATGGCCCTGGCGACAACCTCTTCGTTGAAAGGCCACAAGTCCTCCAGGGATCCTCCGCCCCTTCCTGCGATGATCACATCGACGTCCGACCTCTTACTCAAATACTCGATGCCTTCGGCAATCTCCGCAGCCGCACCCTCACCTTGTACTCTGGTGGGATACAGCAGAATGTTCACTCGGTCATTACGCCGTCGAAGGACCCGCAAGATATCCTGAATGGCCGCACCACTCGAAGAGGTCACAACTCCCACCTTCGAGGGAAGTAATGGAAGCTCTTTCTTATGAGCCGGATCGAACAACCCTTCACGCTCCAGCCGCGCCTTCAACTGCTCAAAGGCCACCTGGAGAGCTCCTCTGCCTAACGGTTCCATTTGCTCAACCATGAACTGGAGCTGTCCGCGAGGAGCATAGACGGAAGCAGATCCCCGGACAACCACATCTATCCCGTCTTCAGGCTGGAACTTCAGATAACGGGCGCGGAGCCGGAAACAGACAGCAGACAACTGTGAAGTTCCGTCCTTGAGTGTGAAGTAGAGATGGCCGGAAGATGGGCGTCTCAGATTGGAAATCTCGCCCTTTATCCAAATGTCGCGGAACTTCGCCTGCAGCTCATCCTTGACGCTATTGACGATTTCTGAGATCGAAAGGACGATTCGTTCGTCAGTAAAGCTCTGCTTAGCGCTAAGACTAACGCTCTCTGTAAAGCTAAGCTCCTTCTGCTCCATCCTACGCTATTGATAGTTGAGAACTCGGCTCAGGTCAAGCAGGCTCCTTGCGATCTTTGCGTTCTTGGTGTGAAACGAAATCACCTCACGCTCAACGCCTGGTAGCACCACGAAGGAAGGAGTCTTAGCGAACGTAAATTGGGTTAGAGATAATCCAGGGCTTTCCTTCTATCAGCCTGGGAGGATCCAGGAGATAAACTTCGACTCGGTGAGGGCCGGCCAGTTCGGTGTCCACCGTAAAACGGACACCCTCCAGCTCTGCAATCACGTTCCCCTCCCTGAGTAACCTGAAAAGAGCGGGCACGGGACTCTGGAACACAAGTTCAGTGCCAACCGGAACTTCGGCACCCATAGGAAGACTTCTGTCACCAACTCGCGCATGAAACGAAAACCCCGTCGGATCAGCGATCTGCTCAAACGCAATATAGGACGCGCCACTCCGCAGTGCGTTCAAAACGGACTCCACGCTCGGGGTCGTCTCATACGGCAGTAACACATGATTGGTCACAAATTTGAACGAAAGCAGGTA
The DNA here is from genome assembly GCA_030597245.1 of Acidobacteriota bacterium. Classification (GTDB taxonomy): domain Bacteria; phylum Acidobacteriota; class UBA6911; order RPQK01; family JAPXNP01; genus JAUWTT01. The sequence goes on along the minus strand of JAUVSF010000285.1, from coordinate 2,890 downwards.
AGGATCGACCATGATTGAAAAGAGCCGCTTTCCGCTGGTCGTCATCAAAACAATGCCAAGGTTCTGGTGAGCGTTATTCCCTGCCACTGCGGATAACTGACGAAACGCAGCCGCTTGATCCCACAGGTCAAGATGGTCCTGGTTCAGTTCCCAAATCTGAAAGAAGAAAAGTTCGGGATAGGTCACCTTATGATAAAACCAGTTGACCCAACTAAAGATGGTGTTTGCCGCTTTTGCATTCTGGCCGATGTTATAAATCTCGATCCCGGTCACATCCTCCGGCACTGGAGGACCTTCAAACAGAGAGAAGATCTTGACTTCGAAGTCTTCGCTCCTCAGCATCCTTCCCCCATCCTCTCTCTCTTCTTCCCAACCATAGATCAGAATCAGCTCTGGATCTTCGAGGCGGTTAAACAGTTGGTACTCTTTCGGGTGCTCGGTAATAAATGCGTAGTCGTAATCAGCATCTTTGGCGGCGCGGATGATTTCGGGGTAGGTACCGATACTATGAGAACCGGCAGCACTATGGATGTGGATAGACCCACGTAAGTCCTGGAATGGGGACAGCTCAACTGACTCGGGAGCCAGTTCTGCCAGGTATGCTTCCAGTTGCCTCGTCTGACAGACTCGGTAAACGAAGGGTATCTGCAGGATCAGTAGCACCAATAGTACATATCGAGTCCACTTCATGGGCAGAGCCCATTATACTGACTCGCCGGTCGTGCGGGGGCTCGAAGTCTCGAGGTCTCGGGGTCTTGGGTCTTGGGGGTTGGGACTTGGAACCTGGGGTGGAGCGAAGGGGGATGATCGACAATCGACAATCACCTTGGCCCCCGAATTGCCCGTAACCAGCCTTTCCTCTATCATGATCCGGATGAGTTGGTTCAAACGAGACAAGAAACCAATCCATACGCCTTCAGATGAGAAGCGCACGATCAAGACTGAAGGACTGTTTATCAAGTGTGAAGACTGTAAGAACATCATCTGGAAGAAGGATCTGGAGAACAGCCTTTTTGTCTGCGCAAAGTGCTCCTTCCATTTCAAGATCAACGCCCGGCAACGCCTCGAGATGCTCATGGACGGAGGTAAGTATGAGGAGTTCGAGGCCGACCTGAAATCCTCCGATCCACTCACTTTCGTCGACAGGAAGAACTATGATGACCGTCTCAGGGCTGCTGTTAAAGCAACTGGCTGCAACGAAGCAGTTGTCACAGCCGAGGGTACTCTTCAGGACGTTGAGATCATCTGCGCCGCCATGGAATACAGATTTATCGGCGGTTCGATGGGCTCTGTGGTTGGTGAGAAGATCACGATCGCTGTGGAACGTGCTCGAGAGCAGCGGAAACCCCTCATCATTGTTTCTGCCAGCGGCGGAGCCAGGATGATGGAGAGCTTTCTCTCCCTGATGCAGATGGCGAAGATCAGTGCAGCCCTCGCATATCTCCACGAAGCGAAGATCCCGTTCATCTCCATTTTGACTGATCCGACGACTGGAGGCGTAACCGCGAGTTACGCAATGCTGGGAGATCTCAATATCGCAGAACCGAAAGCGCTCATAGGTTTTGCCGGTCCGAGAGTTATTGAGCAAACCATCCGTCAGAAGCTTCCCGAAGGATTCCAGCGAAGTGAATTCCTGCTCGAACACGGCATGCTGGATGCGATTGTGCACAGAAAAGACCACCGGGAGTCTATCCACGACTGGTTTCGCTTTATGGATTTCGCCTAACCCGACCGTCTATCTTCAATGTACAGTCCGGCACTAGTGGCATGAACTACTCCCAATGCCTCGAGTATCTGTATCGACTTGGTAATGAAGTCCTGACCATGAAGTTCGGCCTGGAGACCACGCGACGGCTTCTTCGGGACCTGGGTGATCCACATCTTGATTTTCCGTCGGTATTAATCGCGGGTACAAACGGCAAAGGTTCCGTGGCCCGATTCCTGGACTCGATTTGCCGAGCTGCAGGACTCAGAACCGGCCTCTACACATCTCCACATCTGATTCGCATTGAAGAGCGCATGGTGGTGGACGGCCTTGAGATCACACCAAAGTGTTTTGCCGGGCACTTTTCCTCGGTTCTTGAAACCGTGCGCCACCTTAAGCAGGACCCTCACCCTACCTTTTTCGAGATGATCACGGTTACGGCCTTCACAGCATTTTCTGAAGCTGACGTTGACATTGCAATCCTTGAAGTCGGAATGGGAGGACGCCTTGACAGCACCAATGTCGTTGACCCGATTCTCTCTGTCATAACTCCAATTTCGCACGATCACCAACAGTACCTTGGTAACAGTCTAACTGAGATTGCCCGGGAGAAAGCTGGGATCTTGCGGACGGCACCCAAGGCGTTATCCGCTCCCCAGAACAAGGAAGTGTGGGCCACGCTCGAGAGCGAAGCCTCCAAAGCAGAAGCTGAACTGCAAATGATTGATCTCTCTGGCGTCACGCGGCAATCCGACTTGAACGGGTGCTATTCCTTTGATTTCAAGGGGCATACGTATCAGCTGTCCGCTCGAGGTGAATTTCAGGTGGACAACGCGTGTTTGGCGCTGGAAGCGGCCAGGGTTCTTCGACTTTACCTTCCTATTGGTTCCCCAGCCTTCCTGGAGGCAGTCGAGACAACTGAACCGAAGGCGGTTTTGCAGCGAGTCGGCAGCAATCCACTCACTCTGCTCGATGGAGGACACAACACTCAGGCTGCGTCCTCTCTTGCCCGCTTTATTCGAGATCACACTCCGCGCCGGCGTACTCTCGTGCTGGGGATGAGGAAGGATAAGGAAGTCGCTTCCGTTGTCCGTGATCTCGAGCCGGGGTTCGACGGGATCCCCCCCCCACGGGTGGACTCCCCCCGAGCCGCGGCTCTGGAAGAATTGCACTCTCTCTGTCCCG
>JAUVSF010000315.1 GCA_030597245.1 Acidobacteriota bacterium | reverse complement strand
TTCGGAAATCAACGGACCATGTTGGTGGCCGATATCGTCACTTGTCCATATCAGATCGACACGGTCACCGGCCGCCTCCATGACTCGTTCAAGCATCCCGATGAAGAAGTCTGCCACATGCTCCATGATCTCGAAGGTTAGACTCGGGCGCTCGATCATATCGATAAAGAATCGCTCCATTCCTCGCAAGTACCATGCACATTCAAAGATTCCACCCGGATCACCAAACTCCTCCAGAGCGATTGCATAGACCGTGTCTTGATCCAGAACGCGAATCTGCTCCGCCAGGTCCTCCGCATTCCACCATTCCGGTTGGGGCCAGGGATAATCGGCCAGTTCGCGTGCATCGGTTATCTTGGTAAGAGGATGCGCGACAATCTCATCGTAGGCGCCCCCATTGTAGGGCACACGACGGCGGCGGATCCCCCCCCAGGGGTCGTTCCAGCTTCCATCATGGTGGTAGTGCAGCCTGGGTCCTACATAGGGCTGGCGTGGGTGGCGGAGATCAACGCCCAGATACCGAAGAACCGCCTCGTTGTCGGCTACACCCAAGTGTCTCTTGATCCGGGCCCATGCCTCCGCGGTTGCTATGAAATCGACAGGCACCCGGTCGGTTTCCTGATGAGAAAAAGCCGTTAAAACTCGCTCACGCGGGGTCATACTGTTCATCGTTTTTCAAGCAAGTCTCCCAACTTGATTCTCCCTTTCTCCCATTCCTCCGGATTGCGCTTCCAGGTTCCCCAGGCTCCGGGTTGGCCGGGTGGAACGGTTATGATCGAGTCGACAACTTCATCGGCGATGCCCGTTCCCCCGTCTTTCTGGGAAATGAGCCGGAAATACTCAAAGTCCTGTGCCCCTCGTCTCAATATCTTCAGCCGGATACTGGCTGCCGGTTCAGACAGTCCCATCGTCTCACCACGATAGACCAGCATTCCGTGCCCATTGTTCACGCGCCCGTCGCGCGTAACGTATGTTTCAGGGAACAACCAAGCCCTCAAAGAATTGAAATCCAGTTCCCATAGCGTCCAGGAACTGATTCCATATTTCCAACAATACCAACTGAGGCCTCTCGCCCCCAAAGGATCGGCGTCTAAGTTCCCGACTCCCGTGTAGAACCAGTCCTCAACACCGCGACCACGCAAGGCACTGATACTCTCCGTATCGACCCCACCTCCCAATATGGCAATGTCAACATACTGAGACAGTTGCAGCATGGCATCCTTCGGGTACCAGCCGTCGATTCTGAACTCGAGGCGATCTGCCCCCGACTCTTTCAACAACTTTGCATAAAAGAGCATCTTTTCGTAAGAGTCCTTATCGTAAGCTTCGTCGAGACTGAGAAAAAAGACAATCAACCTGGTTGCATTCCACGAGGGATGCTCGTCGAAATGCTGCTGAAAGCCCTTGAATGCGTTGGAGAATATGTCGGTATATTCCTTTGTGATCCCGTTTCTCGGTAATGGGACAGGCCAGGCGCGATGGAACTTGAACTCCTTGCCGGCCAGTTGGATCCCCCGGGAAGTCTTGTAAAGGTTCATTGGCTGGTAGTCGAAAGGCAGGATCAGCAGTTCGATCGGGACGCCGTAACCAGGACCTTCATAACCATATTCCGCAGTGAATGCACTGCCGTCAAGATATTTACTCAACCGCGCGTCATATTTCGCCCAATCGAACTTCACGTCCGTACCGGAGATCTCGATCTTCGGAGCATAGCCCAGTACCCCCATAGCCAAACGGTGTCTTCTAATCATCTGATAGTACTTGAGTTCCAGTTCCTCGGAGAACGTGTTGATTTCGGTATTGGTATGGATGTTCCCGCTGAGGTGATTCTTCTCGGGCAGTTCGAAATCCCAGACTTTGAGCCTGACTGTCAGCTCAGTACTGCCGGCGTCTGAAGAAATGGTAATGGTTGACTCGTAGGTGCCCGGCGGAGCGGCTTTTCTGTTTCTCGGTACATAGAGGTCAACCCACAAGGTTTGGCTACGCTGGCTTGTGCCGATGTTGTTCAGCGGATCCGGTATTTCGAAAGGGTGCACCAGGTTGTGGGGATAGAGGTTGCCGGTCCAGCGTAAACAGGGCAGCAAAGCGTCCGGATACCAGCCTGTTCCCAATGAATAATCCTGGGCGGATCTCTTTCGGAGCTTGACGTACCATTCTCTATATAGATCCAGGTTCTTTTTCGAGATTCTATTGCCCTCAGACCCTTCAAAGTCATTTAGCTCCACATTTACATTTTTGAGACTCCCTTCGCCAAGACGCTCTACAACGATCTGGAACGCAATGATCTCGTTTCGGGCCGCCCTGAGGGAAATCAGTTTCCGAGATGCCTGCCAGACCAGGTTGGATTCCTGGTACTGACCGCTGATCGAATCGGGAAAAAGGATGGGATTCTCCTCGTAGGCTCGATTGTCGATGGGGTTTATGCGAAGGCTGTCCCCAACAACCCAAACCTTCATTCCGGGAGGGTTTCCCAACACCGGTATCGCAAAGGTTCCCATCAAGCACAGCAAGACAACTATTCTTCCAACTTCGTACCGCATTTCGAACTCCTCCTGCTCCCGGTATCGCCCTCCCTCTTCGCGGGGCTCACTCGGGTAGCGGACTTGCAGTGAACTATCTGTAATAGAATCTGTCAAGTCCTGACCGAACATTGACACCTTGTGATTGATGGTTCAGGGTTAACAGTCATCGCCGGTGCCCCCAGATCTCAAAACCCTTCGTCGTAAACCTTGTCGTCAACTGAGTCGATTAATCCATGAGAATCTCGACAGACTTCCCGATTAAGTTGGCAACGAGGGTGATGAGGCCCGCAGTTCCCGGTCCTCCTTTGTCGTAATCTTTGTCAGGAACTTAGTCGGTTCATTCTTCCCGGATTTCGACAAAGTTTACGATTAAGCTAGCGACGAAGTGGGGGAGGTGCAGTTCCCGGTTCCTGGTCGCGAGCTTCGTCTTCAACCTGATCGTTCGACTCTCCACAGAACTCGACGAAGTTCGCGATCAAGTTGACGACGAAGTCTCCAAAACCTGATTCCTCCCCCCTCTTGTTTCAAAGCCAGGCCCCAAACCTCCGGCTGTCAAGACATCAACCGGCTGTGTGGATATAATAATTCGGAGCAAGGAGACGTCCTATTGGCTAACAGAATGAGAACTGCCGGAAGGAAGGCCCCTCCGCGGAAAAGTACGGCAGGGAAGAAGTCGGTGTACTTGCTCGGCGGATTTGCTCTTCTTTTTTTGGCTGCTTACGCCGTCATTCAATTGGACTACGTCACTACAAGTCGCGCGAAGGCCATCAACGCACCCAATGTGATCCTGATCAGCGTGGATACGCTCAGGGCCGACTATGTGGGGTGCTATGGCGGAAAGAAAGCTCGCACGCCCCACATCGATTCTCTTGCTGCTGATGGGGTTTACTTCGAGACCGCCGTTTCCGAAGTTCCGCTGACTCTGCCCGCCCACTGTTCGCTTCTGACCGGCACTTATCCTGTGACCACAGGGGTCCATGACAATCTCGGCTACACGCTTGCGGACCGGCATTTGACGTTAGCGGAGATCCTGAGAAAGCGAGGTTACTCAACGGGAGCATTTGTGGGCGCCTTTGTTCTTCATTCTAAGTGGGGCCTCGATCAAGGCTTCGATACTTACGACGATGAAATGAAAAGCCGACCGGCTTCAACCGGAGATCCGATTCCCGGCCTGGCTGACTCACCCGTTGAGCGAAGAGGCGAAGAGGTCGGCCGTTCGGCGTTGCGCTGGATTGGCAAACAGGGGAATCGAAGTTTCTTCTGCTGGATTCACCTCTTTGATCCGCACGATCCATATGAGCCCCCGGAACCGTTTCTCTCACGCTACCCGAAGGACCCATACGCCGGAGAAGTGGCATATGCCGACATGGTTGTGGGCCGGATTCTGGATACTTTACGGGAGCTCCAAATCTATGAGCGGAGCCTGATCGTACTGGTCGGTGATCATGGCGAGGGCCTGGGAGAGCATCGAGAGCTTACCCACGGTTATTTTCTGTATGACAGCACTTTGCTGATCCCTCTGATTCTCAAGCTTCCGGGAACCGATCGCTTTTCGGACCGACTCCCGTCGGTGGGCGGAATTTCACAACTCGTCGATGTTGTCCCGACCATTCTGCAGGTCCTCGGGATTGACCGGCCCCAGCAGGTTCAGGGAACAAGTCTTCTGGCTGCCATCCTGGGAAAAGGCACGCTTGAGAATCGCACGGCTTATTCTGAAACTTATTACCCCAACGAGTTCGGATGGAGTGAACTCAGAGCGTGGAGGACCGAGCAGCATAAATACATTCTGGCGCCCCGCCCGGAGCTTTATGATCTGTTGAAGGATCCCCCCGAGACCCACAACCTCGTGGAAGAGGCCGCTTTGCTGGCCAGCCGGATGAAGGCTCAACTATTGACCTTCGAAGCAAAACACCAGGATCAAAAGGCTGAGGCTGAGGCGCAAACTGCACTGTCGGCGCAAGACCTGGAGAACCTTCGCGCGTTGGGTTACGTCGCAGGACCCTCACGAATAACTCCTTCGCCGGAGGTTTCGCTGCCGGACCCGAAAGATAAGGTCGAACAGTATGACCTTATTTCCCGGGCCATGGCCTTGATCGCGCGTCAAGAATACCAGCAGGCTCTTACGCTCTTGAAGGACATGAAAGACCGTGATCCCCACGTCATCTCTGTTGATTCCATGATCGGTCAGTGCTATCTCCAAACGGGTCGATTCCGAGCCGCACAAGCTGCTTTGAGCGGCGTGGTCAAGGCGGACCCCTCCCGACTCTATCCCAAGATCTACCTGGCCCAGACGCATTTCCAGCTGGGAGAACTGGATCAAGCCAAGACTCTCTTTGAACAAGTAGTTCAAAGAGATTCAAAGTCCTTCCAGGCTTTCAATTATCTGGGCTTGATTTACTCCGATCAGGGACAAACCGCGCGTGCCCTGGAAGCTTTCTCCAAGGCGGTGGAAATACAGGACGATGCGGCGGCTTATCAGATGCTTGGTTACCTTTACACGAAGGAGCGTCGGCCGCGGGAGGCGGCGCGCGTTCTCGAAAAGACGGTCGCTCTGGAGCCCGACAACGGGTTGGCACGTCTTTATCTGGCCAACGCTTACATGTTGCTGGGGCAGCGTGCACGAGGCGAAGAGGAATACCGCAAGGCCTTGGACCTGGATCCGAGCCTGAAGGACCGACTTCCTTAGAAGGTGATTTGAAAAAAACAGTTCTAACTCAAGAAGTCTATAACGCAATGTATCCAAGAAATATGATTAGCTCTCAAAGCTTCGAATCTCGCCTCGAGGTTGAGGTGGAAGACCGGGTCGGCAGTAAGACGGCTGTTGCGAGCACTGACTTTGTGTTGGAAGCCTCCGGCCGGACCATGGGAGATGCTTAACATCCGCGAATCGAGGAGTCTCAACGCTATGAAACGAGGAACGGGAAACAGGAACTCCACCCACGGAAACTCACCGAAAACTGAAGCTCGGTGGGAATCTCAAACTCAAAACTTGTCGCTGAATACTGGGAGTGGAAGACAAAGGAACTTGAACCACTTCCGACTTGGATCGTTTGTACTTCTTGTTCTCCTCTGCCCGCTCGTGACGAGTATTGTCTCAGGTCAGGAAGAAGACCTCTCAATCCTGGCAAAATGGGTGCGTTGGTCGGATTCATCCAATCTCCTGCAGCATCGTTTGAACGCATTAGCTCTTCGGCAGGTGGCGGGCCGGGAGGAAGAGATTCGATCCTTGAGAAGCGCCGAGGAATGGCGGCTCCGTCAAGCCCATGTAAGGCATATCCTCCATCAGGCTATCGGTCCATTTCCCGATAAGAGTCCCCTCAATGCGAAGGTTGTTGGCACTGTGATAAAAAGCAGGTTTCGCATTGAGAAAATCATCTTCGAATCCCTCCCGGAGTTCTATGTTACCGGCTGTCTTTTTATCCCTGCCGACTTGTCGGGAAAGACGCCGGCGATCCT
>JAUVSF010000187.1 GCA_030597245.1 Acidobacteriota bacterium | reverse complement strand
TGGAGGCACACGACCTGACAACCGGATTCTGCAGCGTCGTTGATCAGGTCGAGGGTCCGCTCCATGTTCCTCTCGGGCTGAGTACTGCAACGCATCTGCACAAGCCCCACTCTGACTTTCTCGGGCATGGTTGGTGTCCCTCTGATTCACGGTTCGGCGGCCATCTTAGCATGCTTCACAGGGGAGCCAATCGCGCTGTGGGGAAACACAGTCGCAGAGCGGCTTGCCGGAGGTGAGCGAAGGAGTTTACCCCAGGAAACGGCTGTAAGTTGTTGAAAAGCGGGGGTGAGGGGAAGGTACCAAGTCGATTTCACCCCGAACTCGACAGAAATGCCGATGGTGAACCGGGGAGCCTGACGGAAAAGGACGAGCGGATAAGAAATGCTCCGGATGCCCCACCCTGCCCATGACGTTGAAAGAAGGCTGATCTGCGAAGTTCATGCCGTCCCGCAAGGCGGGACTCCAATGGAGGTTTCGTCCCCAACCCAGGGCTGGTGCCCTGGGCTCTGCGCATACCGCCCCGCGAGGCGGGGCTCCGAAAATGCAACCGGGAAGGGGAACGGCATCCACCTTCGCTCTTCGAGCTGCGGAGGACAGGGCGGTTATCGGTGATCAGTTATCGGGGTGGAAGATTTACCACCAGGGCAAGAACACCAAGAACATGGCACCCCGAAAGAGACATCATTTTTATTGGCATCTGGCATCCGGCATCTGGCCTCCTCCTGCGCTCTTCGAGCTACGGAGGACAGGCCCGGCATTTGTCATTTGTCACTGGTCATTTGTCACTGGTACCGGGTATTTCAACGGACTCAGACACTTCTACAGCGCGAATCCATTCAGGGGCTAATCCGTTGACTGAGTTAAGCCGCACTTGGTATCATCCCCTGTTTATCCAGACCGTTTGCGAGGGTTTGCGGCCCCGCTGTCGGAAAGATCTTCACACGAGGAAACAGAACTGTCTTGATCAGCAGGTTGCGGAGGTTTACGCTCAGATCCCGGGAGTGGGGGATGATTGCACGTGGACTTGTGTCCAGGGATCATCCGGTCCTCGCTCACATTATCCCGGTACGCCGGTGCAATCTGGCGTGTGGCTATTGCAACGAGTACGACGACCACTCCGACCCTGTCCACACCGATCTGATGTTGAAGAGGGTGGATCTCCTTGCGGATCTGGGAACCGCGGTCATTACGATCAGCGGAGGCGAACCGCTTCTTCACCCCGAATTGGAGTTGATCATCAGCCGGATGCGTGAACGGCGGATGATTGCCGGCATGATCACGAACGGCTACCTTCTGTCGCGAAAGCGAATCCAATCCCTTAACGCAGCAGGTCTTGATCACCTTCAGATCAGCATCGATAACATCAATCCAGACGATGTTTCAATGAAGAGCCTTAAGGTTCTGGACAAGAAGCTGCGCTATCTGGCTGAAGAAGCCGATTTCAAGGTGAACATTAATACCGTCCTCGGCTCCGGGGTTAGGAACCCGCATGATGCCTCATTTATCGCCCACCGTGCCGTTGAGCTCGGTTTTACCTGTACCGTGGGTATTATTCACGATGGCGGAGGTCATCTGAGAGCCCTGGGCGAAGAGGAGCGGGCCATGTTTGATGAAGTCCGTCTGCTGGGCAAGAAGGGTTATGCCCGATTGACGAAGTACTTTCAGGAGAACCTGGCATCGGGTCAGCCGAATAGCTGGAAGTGCCGAGCCGGCGCTCGTTACCTGTACGTTTGCGAAGATGGCCTGGTGCACTATTGTTCTCAACAAAAAGGTTACCCCGGCGTCCCGCTGGAGGAGTACACGGTCGATGACATTCGGAGGGAGTATCTGACCGCAAAGGCGTGCGCCCCTTACTGCACCATATCGTGTGTACATCAGGTCTCCCTGATCGACTTCTTCCGAGCCCCACAGAAACTGGAACCCGCCGAACGTCCCTCAACGGAGGCAGTTGGTGTCGAGAAACTCGTGGAACTCAAGTAGCCGGCCGGGGGTCCGGTAATCGGCCTGCCCTCCATAGCTTCAGCGAAGGAGGGTGATCGGGGAAGAGTGTGTAGTATTCGATTATCAGTAATCGGTCATAGAACAACGGTGTCCCTTACTTTCATAGAAAACCAGTGTCCCTTACTCTCATGCCTTACTCTCGCGGAGGAGTTGATGCGATTCCGCCCAAAGGTCTTCCTGGTCCAGGACTCTGAACACTGTCAGGGTTGTCCCAAAGGATTCCGGACGCATGACTATTTGCACAAATCCGGCTGGATAACGCGCCACCTCACGGGATACCATTTGTCGGAGCCGCTGCAAGATTGTGCGGTACATATTCAAAGCGATGATGCGATCTAAAAGGAGACATTCCATGCGTGTCGTACGGCTTTTTCTTGTGATGGTCTGCGTAACCACGGCGCAAGCGGGGGAGTTGGTGAAGGAGCAGGATGTCATTATTTATCAGGACGACCACTTCCATAGTGCTTTCCCATCGATTGTGAAGTTGCCTTCGGGTGAACTCCTCTGCGCGTTCCGGCGCGCACCGGAACGGCGGGCCTATGGCGAGAAGGGGATTTCACACACCGATCCGAACAGCTATCTCGTGCTGGTACGTTCCACGGATAATGGCCTTACCTGGAGCGAGCAAGCAGAGTTGATCTTTGCGCATCCCTATGGCGGTTCGCAGGATCCCTGCATGATCCGGCTGCAGGACGGCTCGATCCTCTGTGCGAGTTATGGCTGGGCGCGTGTGAATGAGGATGCGCGCGCGGAGAATCCCAAGATGGCTAGTGCGGGCGAGTTCCTGTTTCTGGGCGGCTATATCATGCGCTCCACGGACGACGGCAACACCTGGCAGGGTCCGATTATCCCACCTCCGACGCCGGGTTGTCCGCGAGAAGGGCTGTTTCACACGCCCTTGCCCTCCTATAACCGTGGCGCGATGATTCAGGGAAAGGACGGTAAGGTCTATTGGGCCGTCGCCACGCATTTGGAGATGAAGGGGCGCACGGAAATCCATTTGATGGCGTCAGACGATGGCGGACTCACCTGGGAATATTCCGGCCCTATCGCACAGGATGAGAAGGTGGTCTTCAACGAGACCTCGCTCTATGAAACCCCCGGTGGCGATCTGGTGGCCTTCGTGCGCACGGCAGGTTTTGATGATCATACGGTGGTGGTACGTTCCAAAGATCACGGGAAAACCTGGTCACCCTGGGAAGATGCCGGTTTCCAGGGACATCCCCATTTCGCGCTGTCGCTGCCGGATGACAAGGTTTTCCTGATCTACGGTTACCGTCACAAGCCCTACGGCATTCGTGCACGGATTCTGAATGCGGAATGCACCGATTTCGCCACGGCGGAAGAAATTGTGTTGCGCGTAGACGGCGGAGGGGGCGACCTCGGCTATCCCTGGGCCACCATGACGGCGGACGGCAAGGTCCTCGCGGTCTACTACTTCAACAAGGCCAACGGCACACGTCATATCGCAGGAACGGTATTGTCTTATAGGTAGCAAGGGCGTGCCTGAAGTTATCTGACGCGGACTGAGCGTTACTCGCGAGGGCAGCGGCGAGTGGAATTGCCCAGCGTCCAACGAACTGGATTGCGTAAGGATTCTCCCTCAAGTAAATTGACACCGAGTTGATGCTGGAGTCCAACATGAGTAGCTCACGATCAAAGAATGACAATTCTTCCAAAGACCGTGTCAAAGAAGTAACCAATCAGCAAAAAATCCACGGGAAGAGATGTGCCATGAAGATTGCTCGCATCTGGATCTTGACGTTAGCGCTTCTGCCGGCGAGCGGTTGCGGAGGGGAGGATCAGTTCGAAAGTTCCTGGCTCCAGGGCAACGATCGCCAGTGGGTGGGAGCCGATTATTGGGCAAATCGGTTGCAGGATTGGCGTCTTAAGAATGGCCGCCTTGAATGTTTGGAAAGCCGATCCGACAAGCCAATGCGCTCTGTTCATCTTCTGACACACTGGCTTTCCGGCAGGCCGGGAAGGTTTGAGATGAAGGTGACGACTGGACTCGCAAGTGGGAGTCAGACGCTCTCTGAGAATGCCTGGTCCGGTTTTCTATTTGGCGCCGGTGAGGGAGCACTGGACTACCGTGCGGCTGCCCTGATCCATCACCTGCCTGGAAAAGGGGGAGGTGTTATCGCGGGAGTAGACGGGACAGGAAGGTTGGTGTTTCGCGATATGGCAGAGCCGGGTTACCCGCAGATAGCTGCCTCTGATGCAGAGTTGTTCCTTGCACCAGGGATGGATCGAAAGTTGGTTCTTCATTTGAACGCCAGCCCTACTGACGAAGGGATTCGTCTGAGTCTTTCGGCCCGTGATCCCGTTTCGGGTGAAGCTTCCAAGCAAGTCTTGGCCATTGAATTGCCGGCTCGGAGGGTGGTGGGCAGCCTGGCTCTCGTTTCGCATCCTGGGGACGAGACCGATAAGGCCGGCTTTTGGTTTGAGAACTGGTGCGTCAGCGGTGACAAGCTGAACCATGATCCGGATCGCAGCTTCGGCCCTGTTCTTGGGACTATGTACACGGTCAGTGATGGCGTAGCCAAGATGACTGTCCAACTTCCACCCCTGGAATCAGATAACCTGCCGACAGTACGGCTGGAAACTTGGGATGACGAAGATAGAGCCTGGAATGTTGGGGCTGAGTCATCCGTCGTAGTTCCAGGATACACCGCCCATCTTCGAGTCGATAACTGGAATGATACGAAGGATACTCAATATCGTGTCCTGTGCGTTGATCCTGAGAGTGACCTGCATATGGCTGGGAAACCATGGCTGGGGACTATCAGACGAAACCCGGTAGACAGCTCTGTTTTGAGTGTGGCCGCATTCGCCGGTAATCAGAACATCGGACATCCGGCGGATGGAGATCGCAAGCGAGACGGGTGGGTCGACTCCCCGGAGGTGGGTCTGGAGGGCAAAGATGTACGTTGGACTCGTGAAAATATGTGGTTCCCTCATGAGGAACTTGTCGCGAACGTTCTACGCAATAATGTAGACCTGCTGGTCTTCACGGGTGATCAGGTCTATGAAGGTGACAGCCCTACGAAACCAGAAAAAACTCCGGAGGAGAGTGCCTATCTTGATTACCTCTACAAATGGTATCTGTGGCACTGGGCTTATCGAGATTTGACTGCTCAGTACCCTACTATCTGCATTCCTGATGACCATGACGTCTTTCAGGGGAATCTCTGGGGATGGGTGGGAAGGCATGTCAGCATGAATAATGCCGATGGCGGGTACGTCATGAGTGCCGAGTTTGTGAAGATGGTCGAGCGAACTCAGACCGCGAACCTGCCTGACCCATATGACCCAACCCCAATTGAGCGTGGGATTGGGGTCTATTACACGTCTCTGAAATACGGCGGGGTGGATTTTGCCATTCTGGAGGACCGGAAATTCAAGACACCCAGTGCTGAGCCATACAGGTCTGAGATCAACGATCGTGCGGCGGCGCTACGTCGACAAGAAGGAGAGTCCTATGCACCTCGCAAGAGTGAAGTGCCGGAAGGAAACATCTTGGGCGAACGGCAGTTGAGATTCCTGCAAGACTGGGCGACGGATTGGAGAGGAGTAGAAATGAAAGTCGCCGTCAGCCAAACCATTTTCGCTTGCGTGAACACCGGCGGGTCCATCGAACCCGCTGAGCCGAAACGGGACCATGATAGCAATGGATGGCCTCCTGCGGCGCGGAATCAGGCCCTGGAGGAACTGCGCAAGGCTTTTGCCTTCATGATCGGTGGAGATCAGCATCTAGGCTCGATCGTGCATCACGGTATCGACGAGTTTGGCGACGCCGGCTTCTCCCTGTGTGTGCCCTCGATCGCCAACTATTGGACCCGCTACTGGAGCCCAATTGAAGCTGGAGAGAATAGGTTGCCTGACAGTCCAGGCTACACTGGAGACTTTTTCGACGGCTTTGCCAATCGGATCACGATTCACGCCGTAGCCAATCCGAAAGGCCCGGCCGAACTTTCACCGATCGAGCTTGAACGAGGTCGCAGTGAACTCTACCGTAAAGCGGCCGGTTACGGAATCGTACGATTCGATAAGAGTGAGCGGACGATTACTATGGAATGCTGGCCTCGCTGGGCTAATCCTACGGAAGGAGAAGAGAACCAGTTTCCCGGTTGGCCGATGACCATACGTCAGGAAGATAACTACGTGCGTTCCACTGAGCTTTACCTGTCTGAGATCAGGACCGCCGGAATGGTTGATCCTGTAATCCAGGTGGTGCATGAGAACACCGACGAGATTCTGTATACGCTTCGGATCAAGGGATCGACCTACAGACCGAGGGTTTTTGAAGAAGGTCTATATGCCGTATTTGTCGGTGAACCTGGTACAGAAGACTGGGAAAAAGTCACCGGCCTCACAGCGGGTCGGGCGGAAGAAGGCGATGAATTGCTGGTGGACTTCAGGTAGGAGAGCCTTCCCGACTGTCATGACAAGCAGGATGTCCGCCCTGCGATTACGGGCCATAGACTGGTGGGGAGTAAGTGGTAAATAGTAAATAGTAAGTAGTAAGTAGTAAGAGAAACCACTGACTTCCCTGGTGTCCCTTCTGGTGGAGTAGGGGACACTGTTTTTCTTGCCTCGCAGCACCATTCAAATCGGCCCGTTAGGTGCCGGCACGAACGATTTGCACGCTTAACTGTCCTTGCCTTTTCGCTGGCGGATCCACCCGCCCACTGCGCCACCAACCCCCGTCGCAATCGGTGATCGGGGCAAAACCGGGGACAAGGGGCTTGAGACCTGAGTCTTGAGTCTTGGGTCTTGGATCTTGAAACTCGGTGATTTTTTCGTACGGCCGGAGCTGGGTCTCCCTCTCTTTGATCAAAACCCGGAAATTTAAACCACCAGGACAGTAGAGTAGGGGGCTCGGATCCTTGAGGACCCGTGACACCCCCCCTCGTCACACCGGACGTGCAGATTTCCCGCATCCGGCGCACCCGCACACTTCACCGCAGGCAGACACGATGAGCCAGCCACCGGAGCATCACAGGTAAACCAGTCCAAGATCGGACAGATGTCTGTAGAAGCTCACCCCTTTAGGAGGGTGGTAGGGGCGCTGACTCCGCCGTTTGAGGTGCTTGGTAAGGCGGTGCCGTGAGTACCAGTTGATATGGCGCATGGCCATTCGGGGGTATCCGAAACTGAAGTAATTCGACCACCCATTCAGGTGGCGATTCAGCTCTCGGATCAGGGCGGGGATCGGTTTGAAGCACATGCGAGGGCTGGTCATCTGACGAAGCCGCTCACGCTCGCGCGCCTGCGCTTTCTTCGAGGGGAAGACATTCAGGTACTGATGGCCACGGCCTTTAAGGTCGAGGTCGTATCTGAACGAATAGCCCAGGAAATCCAGACGCGCACCGGTCTGGTTCAGGTCCACGATCCGCGTCTTAGCGCGGTTGACCTTAAGCCCCATCCATTCCTCCAGAGTCTGCTCGATCCATGACACCAGGTCGCGTCCCTGATACCGCGCCAGAACCACGAAGTCGTCCGCGTAGCGGACCAGGCGCGCACCGGCAAACTGTGCCGGCCCTTTCCGGCCATGGAACACCTTGTCGAACCAGTGAAGGTAGACATTAGCCAGCAACGGCGAAACGACCCCGCCCTGAGGCGTGCCTTTCTTGCTCCGTCGGGGCGGTCCCCCTTCCCGGTCATCCACCACCGGCGCTTCCAGCCACATCCGGATCAGCTTGAGGACCGATCGGTCCACGATCCGCATGCGCAGCGCCGCGGTCAGCTTGTCGTGAGGAATTGAATCAAAATACCCCTTGAGGTCGGCGTCATACACCGCCCGACGTCCGGACTGAACATGGCCCCGGATGGCGGCCAGCGCCTGATGGGCCGATCGCCCCGTGCGAAACCCGTAGGAACAATCCATAAAGTCCGCCTCGAAGATCGGCTCCAGAATCAGCAACACCGCCGTCTGGACCACCCGGTCACGAACCGTGGGGATCCCCAACGGCCGCTCCCGTCCGTCCGGCTTCGGGATGTACACACGTTGCACCCCCTGGGGCCGATAGGTCTTGCAGCGCAACGCCTCGTGAAGTTCGTCCACGAGTCGCTGGGGGCCTCCCTCCGAGCAGACGATTTGGTCAATCGTCACTCCGTCGACCCCGGCTGCGCCATCATTATGGCGCACCTGCTCCCAAGCGGCCCACAGCACGTCTTTGCGATAGATCCGGTCGTACAACACGTAAAACCGGAACTTCGGCTCTCGCTTGGCCTTTTGGTAAAGCTTTTGCCTCAAAAGAGAGAGTTTCTCCGGACACTTCCGCCGCTCGCCCCATTCGGGGACCAAATCCGGCCTCAGGTCCGCGTCTTCCGTAGTGGTGTCTTTCCGACTCAAGCGGTTCTCCCTTCTTCTTGCTTCAGCCTGTGTACGGTAGGGCCGCTT
>JAUVSF010000045.1 GCA_030597245.1 Acidobacteriota bacterium | reverse complement strand
TCCGGTATCGGCTGAAGAATTGGAACGGAAGTTGCTGTTTCTACTAGATGGTGAGGAATTCCCGTACTTCAAGATCGACAGAAACCGAAAGTACGATCACGCGGTGAAATGACTGCTGAGTGCATGGTAAGAAATGAAAAACAGGTGGAGGAAAACCCGCTCTGAACAAGAGTATTCCTAAAACACAGACAGCTGTGCTTCATCCGGGGAAAAGGGCCTCTTCCCTGTTCCGCTGAGGGGCGATTGCTGTGCGCCTGAGTGAAAGCATAACGCCCAGGCCTCAATAGATGTAACGAGAGATGGTGTCATGAATGCTGATGCAAAACCTATTCTTGTAATTGGAGGAGGAATTGCCGGCATCACGGCAGCGGTCGAAGCTGCCGAAGTCGGTTACCGCGTCGTTCTGGTGGAAAAGGAAGCTTATCTTGGCGGGCGAGTCATGCGCATGTACCGGTATTTCCCCAAGATGTGCCCACCCACTTGCGGATTTGAGATTAACGCTCGAAGGATCAGACAAAATCCCAGGATTGTTGTTCACACACAATCCACCGTCGAGGAACTTTCGGGCACCGCAGGCGACTTCAAGGTCAGGATAAGGAAAAGACCGAGGTACGTTACTGGAAAATGTTCTGTGGACGACTCGGTGCTGGAACGTCTGACCTCCACGAGGGTCAATGACTTCAATCAGGGGATGGATGAGACCAAAGCTCTCTATTACCCGCATGACATGGCATACCCCCCGATCCACGTTCTTGATCGAGAAGCCCTCTCCGAAGCTGACGAAGAGTTGTTGAAGGAAATATGTCCTCCCGAAGCTCTTGATTTGGAGATGGAGGAGGAGGAGCTCAAAATCGGCGTTGGAGCCGTGATTGTGGCGACCGGCTGGCAGCCTTACGATGCTACCAAGCTCGAGCATTTGAAGTTCGGGAAGTGCCCAAATGTCCTTACCAACGTCATGATGGAAAGACTGGCCGCGCGCGGCGGTCCTACAAGAGGCGAGATTACGCGACCTTCTGATGGGAAATCTGCGGAGAACGTGGCCTTTGTCCAGTGCGCCGGATCTCGAGATGAGAACCATCTTCCCTACTGTTCGGCTGTCTGCTGTATGGCTTCTATGAAGCAGGCAAGATACCTCAGGGAGAAGAATGAAAACGCAAAAGCCACGATCTTCTACATCGACATCCGTGCGGTTGGCCGACTGGAGAAGTTCTATTTCGACTTGCTCGAGGATTCGAATATCTCATTTGTTAAGGGCAAAGTCGCGGAAATCAACGAGCATCCCGAAACCAGGGACCTGATACTGGATGTTGAGGATACGCTTTCCGGTGAGAAACTCAATCAGACATTCGACCTGGTCGTTTTGGCTACCGGCATTGTCCCCAATTCAGCCGAAACCAAACTTCCAATTGAACTCAAATATGACGATTACGGCTTCATCGACGGCACCACCAGCATTGACGGAGTCTATGCGGCCGGTTGCGCTACACGACCGTGCGATGTTTCCCGTACAACCAAGGACTCGACAGCTGCTGCATTGAAGGCGATTCAATGCCTCAATAGAGGGGAATGATCCGAATGGAAGACAAGATTGGAGTCTTCATTTGCACTGGTTATGGAATAGCCGAAGCCCTTGACGTTGACGCGTTGTGCAAGGTTGCCACTGAGGAATACAGCGTGCCCTTCTGCACAACAGTCGATTCCTGTGAAGGCCCAGGCCTTGACTCCATCAACGAGGCAATAGAGGCTCAGAGCCTGAACAAGGTGGTCATTGCCGGAATCTCCCCAAGACGGTATGTAGACCATCAATTTCCCACGGCCGTAATCGTGGAAAAGATTGCATTGCGAGAACATGTGGTCTGGTGCCAGCCGGCTGGTGAAGAGGATACACAGATGCTGGCGGAGGATTATCTCCGCATGTACATCACAAAGATTCAGAAGATGGGCTTCTTGGAGCCCTTCCAACCTGAAGAAGACATCGACACAAGCATCCTCGTGGTGGGAGGAGGAGTTGCCGGGATCACGGCGGCTCTGGAAGCAGCCGCCGCCGGATATGAGGTCAAACTGGTCGAGAAGACGGCCGAACTCGGCGGCTGGCTCGCGAAACAGCATAAATCGGTCCCCACCAGGCCACCCTATCGGGAACTCGAAGACACGGGTGTTGACGAGCTGATTGCACGGGTTCAAGCCGACCCGAGGATCCAAGTCTATACATCGGCCACCACCGGTGCGATTGAAGGCGCGCCCGGCCTTTTCGACGTAACCCTGAAATCAGCCGGCAATGGTAAGCCGGTTGATGAGGCGATAGACAAGTTTCGCGTTGGCGCAATCATTCAGGCTACGGGTTGGACTCCAAAGGACCCTCGAGAAGATCTAGAGTATGGGAAGCTGGATGACGTAATCCGAAACGTAGAGTTGGAGGCTCTTGTCAAGGACAAGGGGCGCATAGTTCGGCCGTCCGACGGCAAGGAAGTAAAGAGCATAGCGTTCATACAGTGCGGTGGCTCGGCTGCCAAAGAGCACCATTCCTACTGCTCCTCGATTTGCTGTCTTACCTCCCTCAAGCAGGCTCTGTATCTGCGTGAAAGCGACGACGATGCCAAGGCATACATTTTCTATGAGTTCATTCGAACTCCTGGTCAGTATGAGGACTTCTATCGAAGGGTCCAGGAAGATCCCGGCGTCTTTCTGACCAGAGGAGAAGTCGTTGACGTGACGCGCAATGAGGATGGCGGACTTACAGTGACGGTCCGCAACACTATGCCCGGCGAACACATCCAGGTGAACGTCGACCTGGTGGTTCTGGCTGCCGGAATGGTTCCCAATTCAGCTGATGGTGAGGCTATTCGGGCGTTGGAAGATGCAAAGCTTAAGGCCACTGACGGGAAGTCCGGGGCTCAGCAGAAGGAAGCGGCCGAGAAGGTGGAGCAGCTCGCGAGGCACGAGGGAACCGAAATACTTAATCTGGCCTATCGTCAGGGACCCGATCTCCCGACTCTTGAATACGATTTTCCTGATTCGCATTTCATCTGTTTTCCTTATGAAAGCCGGCGCACGGGAATCTACCCCACCGGCGCTGTACGTCAGCCCATGGATGGCCTTGCCGCCAGAGAGGACGCCGGAGGGGCAGCTTTGCAGGCGATTCAGTGCATCGAGATGACCTCCAGAGGAGAAGCAGTCCATCCCCGCTCGGGAGACAAATCGTATCCGGACTTCTTCCTTCAGAGATGTACCCAGTGCAAACGCTGTACTGAAGAATGTCCTTTCGGCGTGCTTGATGAAGACGCGAAAGGTACCCCGCTACTCAGGGCAACTCGATGCCGGCGCTGTGGCGTCTGTATGGGGGCCTGCCCCGAACGCATCGTCTCGTTCAAGGACTATTCGGTGGACATGGTGGCCTCCATGCTCAAAGCGGTCAATGTCCCGGACGAGTGGGACGAAAAACCGAGAATCGCCGCTTTCCTTTGCGAGAATGATGCTTTTCCAGCCTTGGACCTGGCCGGCCAACACCGAATCCAGTTCAGCCCATTTGTGCGTGTAATTCCAGTCAGATGTCTCGGATCGTTCAATCTGGTCTGGGTGACAGAGGCAATTTCGGCCGGCTACGACGGAGTCATCCTGATCGGCTGCAAGTACGGCGATGATTACCAGTGCCACTTTGTCAAAGGGAGCGAGTTGGCAGCCTCCCGCCAGACGAACGTCAGGGAGAAGCTGGAACAGATGTCGATGGAGAACGAGAGGGTCGAACTGCATCAGCTCCAGATCTCGGAGTATGAAAGGATCCCGGAGATTTTCAACAACTTCGCGGAGTTGATCGAAGAGATCGGCATGAACCCGTTCAAGGGAATGTAATAGACGTGTAGCAGTTAGCAGTAGAACGCAATTGGGGCCGACTGAAAAGAAAGGCAAATGGAGGTGCGATGGAGACTGCTGGGAGAACGTCGCAAGTAGAACAGGCAGCTGAGCCGAAAAGTCCGCAGATTGCTCCTGTCGAAAACGGTAAGCCTGTCTCGATCGAACCGGATCTGGATTTCATCCGGGTGCTGAGCACGCAGGGGGCAGCTTCTTTCAAGGAGTGTTTCCAGTGCGGAACCTGCTCCGCAACGTGCCCTATTTCCCCGGCCGAGAATCCCTTTCCACGCAAGGAAATGGCATGGGCCTCGTGGGGAATGCGGGACCGTCTCCTTAGGGACCCGGATGTCTGGTTGTGTCATCACTGCAACGATTGTTCAACGCAGTGTCCGCGAGGTGCGCGGCCGGGTGACCTCCTGGCCCTGATCCGTCGCGAGGTTGTCGTCCATTATGCTGTTCCCCATTTTCTAGCCAGGTGGGTGAACGACCCAAGGTACGCTCCACTGCTTCTGGCTATACCGGCGGTACTCCTGGGCCTTGCCCTGATGCTGAGAGAACCGCTCCAGGATGCGCTCGGTATCACCGGAAACACGGGTGGCAAGATCGTCTTCTCCTTTTCCAGTGTGTTTCCCCACTGGCTTTTGAACAGCTTTTTCGGCTTCTTTGGGATTTTGGCTTTTGTCGGAGCATTTGTGGGGGTCGTGAGGTTTTGGCGGGCGATTATGGCAGACCGACCCGATCAGACCTCAGCACCGGTGAAGGGCATGGGTGCGAGCATCATCGCAGCGCTGAAAAAGGTCATTTCACACGAGAACTTCACTTCCTGCACCACGGCTCGGGCACGATACCCGGCCCATCTCGGAGTTTTCTTCGGTTTTCTGGCTTTATCCCTGGTCTCGATATGGGTCATAACAGCGAAGTTCAACCCTCTGATATCAAGTGATTTCGTATATCCCTTCAGCCTCTTGAGCCCCTGGAAGATTCTGGCGAACCTGGGAGGTTTTTCGCTTCTCCTCGGCAGTATGTGGATGATCTATGACCGTCTCGAGTTCAGCGATAACGCTGGTGAGAGCAACTACTTCGACTGGATTTTTATCTGGACACTCTTTCTGGTGGCCGTTACAGGCTTCGCAACCGAATTCATGCACTTCCTCCGTCTGGAACCCCATCGACACATCGCGTATTTCATACACCTGGTCTTCGTCTTCACGGTATTGATCTACCTGCCCTATTCGAAGTTTGCCCACGTCATCTACCGAACCACTGCAATGGTGTTCGCGGAGTATACAGGTCGGAACTGGGGAGTCCCGACTCCCGTCGCTCCCGGCAATGGGGTGAGTGGATCTCAGCGAAAGGAAGAAATCGAAAATGGCGAGAAATAACAGTCCCAGGCGAGCAACGCCTTTCTCTCGCCAGGCAACTCAATTATCGTGCGACGGAGAACAGATATGAGTATTAAGGGAGTTTGGGCGACTCACCGAAATGCCGTTATTGTGACGGTTTCTACCCTCATCATCCTGTTTCCCATCGCGTACAGCGCCGCCTCTTCGATATTGATTCAGACTCCCGACCCGTTCCTCGAGTTGCCCGATGAAAAATACCGGGAATGTGTCAGGGACACGGAATACATGCGGTTTCACCACATGGATCTCTTGAAGGAGATTCGAGAGGAGTTCGTGCGTTACGGTAACCGGGGAGAGGTCGCACTCGACAGCTGTAGAGGCTGTCACACGAGCCGGCGGCGCTTCTGCGACCAGTGTCATAACTCCGTCAGCTTAAGTCTCGACTGCTTTGGCTGTCACTACTATCCGGAGCCGGACGGTGCCAGTTAGGGAGGTTAAGGAGATTCTATGAATAGAAGGAAGTTCCTTAAAGCGAGTGGGATCCTGTTGTCGGGAACTGCCTGTGCACCTGGGCTGCCTATCCTAACCGGCTGCAGTTCGACCCGAGCGGACAGAGAAAGGGTTTTATCCAAATACAAGTGGGGAATGGTTATCAATCTGGAGAAATGCCGGCTGGACTGCGATGCATGTATGGTCGCCTGCAGAAAAGAGAACAACGTGGCTCTGCATGGAGACAAGAGGTGGGATATCCATTGGATCAGAAAGGTCAACGTCAGGCAGAAAGATTCGCCTGATGCAGCCTGGAAACCGGTACCCCTGCTCTGTAATCACTGCGAGGAACCCCCGTGTGCTCAGGTCTGCCCCGTACAGGCTACCTACAAACGTGACGACGGGATTGTCATCGTAGATCATCACAGGTGTATTGGCTGTAGATACTGCGTGATTGCCTGTCCGTACAATGCCAGGTATTTCAACTACAAAGAAAATCCTGACTGGCCCAACAAAGAATATCCCAAGAGATCGCACGGAGTTGCCGAATCGTGCAATTTCTGCGCCCATCTCCTGGACCAGGGAAAGAAGCCCGCGTGCGTCGAAGCGTGTGACAAGATCAATGCTAACGCACTGTGTCACGGAGACCTGAATGATCCAGATAGTGAGATCTCCAGGTTGATTTCCAGTAACCCGGTGAAGCGTCTTAGAGAGGATCTGGGTACGGAACCCAAGGTCTACTACATAGGGCTGTAGCTGTGAGACTGTGAGGGAGTAGGATGGAGGTTAAGTTCGCAAGAATCGAGGGAAGGTCCACACCTTTTTATCTGGCAATGATTCTGCTCGCCGTGTTGGGTCTTGCTGGAACCTTCTCAACGTACCTCATGCATGAACACGGCATCTATCTGTCAGGACTGACCAACCGTGTACCGTGGGGACTGCAGATTGCGATGGCCATCTTTTACATTGGCTTGTCAGCCGGATCTCTTGTTGTATCAGGCCTGTACGGAATCTTCGGTAAGATGGAGTACAAGCCATTCGCCAGGATAGCAGCCTATCTTGCCATGCTGTTTCTGATAGCGGGCCTCCTCTCCATCCTGACGGATCAGGGGAGGATCGACAGGGTTTTTGTCGAGCCATTTACGTATTTCAATGTTCAGTCGATGTTCTCGATAAATCCTTCACTCTATTCCGGCCATATCTTGATCTGTGTCATCTACCTGTGGGCTCTCTTCAAAGAGAAGGGCCGCTTGACCAAGATTGTTTCTTTAACTGTCTGTCTCTGGGCGATTGGCACTCACACGGGCACAGGTGCGATTTTCGCTTTCGTCCCCAGAGAGCTTTACAACTCACCTCTGCTCCCTCCCAGTTTTGTTGCAGCTGCACTTTCCTCCGGTGCAGCCTTGATGATTATCGTCATCGTGGCGTTGTCCAGAGCAACCCGACGTCCTCTGGATAACGAATTGATCATTTGGCTGGGCCGGCGACTTTTGGTTGTGTTCCTTCTCTGCGCCCTCTACGTCATGCTGATCGAAAACGCCCATCGAGTGTATCTGGTTGAGTCTCGTGAGGCAGGGTTGTTCTTCCTGTTCGGAGGGTTCCACAGTGTGCTGTTCTGGGGTGGGCTGATCATTCTGGGGTCTATTGTCCCCGCCATCCTCCTCTTCATCCGCAGGACCGGGACTTCGATCCCCTGGATTGTGTTCGCGTCCTCCCTGGTCGTTTTTGGCGTCCTCTGCGAAAGGTTTCTGATTGTGGTCCCGGGGCTGATTCATCCACCGGACCTTTTCCCCGGAATGGAAATCACAGGAACGGTACTCGAAGAGGGTATTGCCCAATATTCGATCAGCTTTCTCGAGCTGCTTCAAGCTCTGGGAGTGGCGGGAATTATTGGCTTTGCGTTCTTGCTGGGATTGAAGGTGCTGCCCCTGGCTCCTACCGAAGCGAGAAGCTCGGTATAGGTTGCCGATTCGCTAGGCCGGCATAACCACTAAATCACTAAGACACAAAGCCTCTCCCCTAGTGTTTTCGTGATTTTGTGGTTGAGCCCTTAACTTCACCCTTCTACCCGATCAACTCCTTGACAGCTTCAATCAACTCGTCCAGATCGATCGGTTTGTCGATGAACTTTTCAGGCCGTACCAATCCTTCTTCTCTCATTTGGACAATCGTTCTCTTCAGACTTTCTCTCAGGCTGTCAAACGGACGCTCGAAGGTATCGTCTCCCGCATCGCTCTCATCTTCCTCCAACACATTGGCAACGGCCGTTAGCATGATGACCGGGATATCTTTGTACTTCTCGTTTCTGCGGAGTTGTTTAAAGAGCACAAATCCGGTTCGTTTCGGCATCATCACGTCGAGGAGAAGTAGATCCGGATTCGAATCTTCGACTCGCTGAAACCCTTGTTCTCCATAGAAGGCGCGGCTCGGTTCGTACCCGTTCTCCCGCAGCGCAACCGAAAGGAACCTGACAGTATTCTCATCGTCATCAACGACCAACACTTTCTTCGACATCATCTTCCTCCTCTCCACGAACTCGACCACTGATCGGCAGCAATACCCGGAACGTTGCTCCCTGGCCCGGCTCCGATTCAACAGTGATTTTTCCACCGTGGGAGCTCACGACTCGAACCGTTAGAGCCAACCCCATCCCGGTTCCTTTTTTCTTCTTTGTGCTGAAGAATGGAGTGAACACTTTTTCCCGCACCTCTTCAGACATCCCCTCCCCATTATCAGCGACTTCTATGTATACGTATCCTTCCTTCGAAGCTCTCTGAATCCTCAGTTCCACCTGCGGAATCACATCTTCGCCATATTCCTTCCAGGAGCACGCATCAAGAGAATTCGAGAGCAGATCCATGACAACCGAGTGAATCAACTCTCGATCGCAAAGCACGGGCGGGAGATCATCTGCCACGTCAAGATGCAAGTTGACTCCTTTTTCCCGGAACCTGGCCTCACTCATTGAGTAGATCTTTTCCAACAATTCGGCCAAGTCCTGCTGACTCAAATCGAGCTTCCGTTCCTTGGCAAAACTGAGCATGCTCTTCGAGAACTCCGTCATATGAGTGATCCCCTCCTGGACCATCTCCCATCCCTCGTTCAGCAGTTCTTTATCATCTTTGGCGAGGCCGGTTTTTACCATGTAGGAGCCACCCTTCAAGACGTTCAACAGGTTCTTAACCGAATGCTGAATCCCGGTCAGAGCCTGACCAAGTACCGCCATTCTCTCGGACTGCAGAAGTTGCCGCTGAAGGCGTTTTTCCCTGGTTATATCTTTACTGATCCCGTAGGTTCCGACCGGTGTCCCGTCACGCCGGCGTAGTCTGGAAAGAGTGAGGATTACGTTTCGGACGCGTCCATCCTTGGTCAGGAAGTGGGTTTCATAGTTAACCACATGATCCGTACCTTCGAGCTGCTCAATGGCCACATCTCGCTCTCGGGGATAGGCGAAGAGCATCTCAATCCGCTTCCCTATTACTTCTTCACGCTTGTATCCAAGGGACCGTTCGGCCCCAGTATTGAATTTCCTTATCAGTCCCTTCGGATCGACTGTAATGATTATGTCCGCCGAATCTTCCACGATCCCTTGCAGATACTCACGGGTTCTCTTCAGTTTTGTAACACTCGAAGAGAGTTGGCGCGTCATTTCGTTGAATTCAGATGCCAATTCAGCAAATTCATCATTTCCGCCTCCACTAAATCGGAAGTCGAAATCGTGGTGAGTTACTCTCTTAATGCCTTCGGTCAAAACACGGATTCGAGCCACTACCAAGCGCTGAATTGCAAACCACGCCGCCACCATTGACAAGAGAACCCCAATCAGGACGGCGATCGCTGTCTTGAAGCTGTGTTGAGCAACGAAATCATCCACTCTCTGGAGGGAGTAATCGGACCTCAGATAGCCGAGCGGTCGATCATTGGCAGCGGGACTGTGGCACTCTGCACCCCCACATGTCTCTCCAGTCTCAATGAGGGTAATAACAGAAAGTGATCGGGTCCCATCCGCAGCTTCGACAATTCGATCCAGACTGTCTTCTGCCGCGATCTGGACAGTCTCTCGGCCAGGGATATGGCACTCCTTGCACGGCCAGGAGTCCTGGTCGATGCTCGGATCATACGACCCTCCGAACGAAGCCACAACTCGGCCCTCGTGTGAGACTAGCTGGATATCCTCGAAAACGGGATTATCCTGTGCGATTCCCTCCATGAGGCTATTGATGCCATCCACGTCTCCTGTGGTCATGAATCTGTGGAGACTCTGGAAGACTGTTCTGGCGTGCATCCTCGAAACATTGCGAGCGGCGGCTAATGCTACCGTACGGTCATCCAGTCTATTGACATATGCGGTACCGGACAATACCAGCACAAGGATGGCGGAAAACAATCCGCTCACCTTCCATGCGACTCGGCTTCTCTTGAACATGTGTCCTCGAGCTCCATGCCCTCTTTAGCGGCGGGGTTCAGTGTTCACACGGACTCTTTTATTCTTGGTCCTGAGACTGCGAAAGTCAAATGATCATTCTCGATTTGGGAAAGTGAACCGGCGGACAACGCACTCCGCTCTCAGGGCGAGTTATACCGACAAAGCGGACGCCGGGTTGAGAGGAGAAACAGCTCCCGATCCCATGGGCAAATTACCCATTTCAGTGAGTCTATTGCCCCATCAAAGGCCCTGAACTCCAATCGCCTATTCGTAACTTCACCTGACAGGCTGGGAGGATAGATGAGGTATGTAAATTGCTTATGGTTCTGAGGAGGTGAAGGTACGCCTGTGGGCGTAGCGAAACATGTTTTTGGAATGAGTTTTGGGTATTCGTTTGTCAGATAATTCTTAAACCAAAATCACGAAGGGAAGGGGAAAATGCCAAGTTATGTGAATCCCGAGAAATGCGACGGATGCAAGGCATTGGACAAGACTGCCTGCCAGTACATCTGCCCGAATGACTTGATGATCCTGAACGACGAGCTCATGAAGGCTTACAACCGAGATCCGTCGATGTGCTGGGAGTGCTACAACTGCGTCAAGATTTGTCCGACGCAGGCCGTTGAAATCCGGGGCTATGCGGACTTCGTACCACTCGGTGCCAGTGTCACTTGCATGAGAAGTACTGACACCATAATGTGGACTTTGAAGTTTCGGAACGGAACCTTGAAACGCTTCAAGTTTCCGATCCGCTCAACTCCTGAAGGCTCGGCCGTACCTGACGGCGGATGGAACACTGCCAGCGACGATTTGAGTAGCCCCACGCTCTTTACTGAACCGGAGTCGTTGGGCCTCTCGGAGGTTGCCAAACTCTAACTTGTGCCGTCTGCCTGCGTTTGGAACTCTGAACGCAGTGCCACGGGTAAGCATTCTTGCAGCTTGGAACGAGTCGAAGAAAAGTTGCCGGAAATGACGAGGAGAAAGAGTAATGAATGTTAATGATTTCGAGACTGTAGAAGTCAGTACCGACCTGCTGATCGTCGGCGGTGGCATGGCGGCCTGCGGGGCAGCTGTTGAGGCGGCCCACTGGGCAGAGAAGAACGGCCTCAAGGTGACCATGGTTGACAAAGCGGCTGTGGATCGAAGTGGCGCAGTGGCCATGGGGCTTTCCGCCATCAACCAGTATGTGGGCCTCAAGGATGGTGAAAACACTCTTGAAGACTATGTACGCTATGTCAAGAACGACCTGATGGGTATTGCCCGTCATGACTTGGTCGCCAACATTGCCCGTCACGTTGACTCCTCTGTTCATCTGTTCGAAAAGTGGGGCCTCCCCATCTGGACGGATGAAGATGGAAAATACGTGCATGAGGGGCGTTGGCAGCTCATGATCAATGGTGAGTCCTACAAGGTTATCGTGGCTGAAGCTGCGAAAAATGCCCTTGGAATCGACAACATCTATGAGCGCATTTTCATTGTCGGTCCGTTGATGGACGGCGACAAGGTTGCCGGTGCGGTTGGATTCAGCGTTCGTGAAAACAAGTTCTATGTCTTCAAGGCGAAGGCGGTTCTGGTCGCCATGGGCGGTGCAGTACACGTCTTCAAGCCTCGCTCCTCTGGAGAGGGCCTTGGACGAGCCTGGTACCCACCCTGGAACGCCGGTTCCAGCGCTTACTTTACCATCAAGGCCGGCGCCGAGATGACATGTCAGGAAGTTCGTTTCATTCCTGTGCGCTTTAAGGACGCCTACGGGCCTGTAGGGGCGTGGTTTCTGCTCTTCAAGTCGACGGCCACCAATGGGTTGGGCGAGAGCTACATGCAGACACGAGCCCCTGAACTGGCAAACTGGGCTCCTTATGGCAAAGTCAAACCGGTTCCCGCAAATCTGCGCAACTATCTGATGTTACTGGATGTGGACGAGGGGAAGGGCCCGATCTACATGCAGACCGCAGAGGCGATCAAGCGTCTTTCCGACGCGGAGCCGGATGAAAAGCTGCGCCGCCGCAAGCTGACAGAGCTTGAATCAGAGGCTTGGGAAGACTTCCTGGATATGACAATCTCTCAGGCGATTCTCTGGGCCGCCACCAACGTGGCACCCGATGAGAAGCCCTCTGAGATCGCTGCCGCCGAACCCTATTTCATTGGCTCTCACTCAGGTGCTTCAGGGGCCTGGGTCAGCGGTCCGGAAGACATGGCTCCGGATGAATACAACTGGGGCTACTGCAACATGTCCACAGTTGAAGGGCTCTTTTGCGCAGGTGACGCTTCGGGTGCCTCCAGCCATAAATTCTCTTCTGGATCTCACGCAGAGGGCCGGATCGCTGCCAAGGCTGCAGTCAAGTACATCGTTGAGAAGGGCGCGGAGCCGGCTATCGATGCGGTGGCACTGGAAGAAACGAAGCAGAAGATTCTTGCTCCACTCGCACTTTTCGAAGAGAAAAGCCCACTGACCACGGACCCGGACATCAATCCGGATTACATTCGCCCCAAGATGTTCATGTTCAGACTCCAGAAGATCATGGATGAGTATGCAGGCGGTGTTTCGTCCCAGTTCAGGACGAGTGAACCACTCCTCAAGAAGGGTTTGGAGCTTATCGAGTTCTTGAGCGAGGACTCCGAAAAGCTGGGAGCAGAGGACCTGCACGAACTGATGCGTTGCTGGGAGAATGTTCACCGAATGTGGCAGGCGGAAGCTCATGTGAGGAGTATCCTGTTCCGCGACGAAACCAGATGGCCGGGATACTACTTCCGAACCGACACTCCCGAGATGAAAGACGATTGGAAAGTCTTCGTCAACTGCAAGTACGATCCTGCGACCGGCGAATGGGAAATGTTAAAGAGACCTGTCATCGAACTCGTTACGGACTAACCTGAGTCGTGGTTTGACAGTGTCATTTGACACTTCCAGGGTACTGGACCCGTCCCAGACTATCTGATCTGGGGCGGGTTCTTTTGAGAACCAACTTCGATTGAAAGCACAGGAATTGTGAAAAACCCCGAATCTCACTTATGCCCGCATTGCCGGCATCTCACGACGGCATGGCAACCGCCGGAGAACTCTTCCTGGGGCAATGCGGTGATGCTCGTCTGTTTCAATGACGAATGCCCCTATTACGTACGGGGCTGGGAGTGGATGAGGGAGCGATATGACGTGGCCGCTTCGTACCGACACCGTTACAACCCTGCTACAAAACGGGGAGGCCCTCTACCGGTCTGGTCGCCCACAGCACTCAAAGATGCAATCGTTGAACTGGGAGACCCCACCTAGGAGATGACGGGACGCGGCACCGAAAGCTTGAAGAAGGCGATTCTCAACGACTTCCCCCGCCTCACCAAGGAAGATTCTTTCAAGTTTCGTTGCAGCAAGGATGTTCCCTGCTTCAATCAATGCTGCGCAGACGTCAACATAGCTCTAACTCCCTATGATGTCCTTCGGATGAAGAACCGCCTGGCCATCTCATCCGGGGATTTTCTGGATCGATACACAATAATCCCCTTCTCTAGTGAACAGCAGTTTCCCGTCGTTTTATTGCGCATGAATGATGACGAGCGCAAGACTTGTCCATTCGTTACTCAAGAAGGCTGTTCCATCTACAGGGATCGCCCCTGGGCCTGCCGAATGTACCCGATTGGAGTGGCTTCTCCCGCTGAAGGCACCGAGGAGAAGTTTTTCTTCGTGATGCAGGAAGATGTTTGCCAGGGACATGGCAACGAGAAGACCTGGACCGTCGGCTCGTGGATACAGGATCAGGGGGTTACTCCTTATGACGAACTCGGAGAGGAGTTCAAGGAGATAGCCCTCAACGAGTTCTTTCTGAAAGGACATTCCCTGAAACCATCGCACATGGAAATGCTCGTCATGGTGCTCTATGACCTCGACAAGTTCCGCCGCTTTGTTTTTGAGAGCAGTTTCCTGGAACGGTTCGAGGTTGAAGATGCGCTCGTGAAGCAGATTGAAGACAACGATGTCGAGCTTTTGCGTTTGGGCTTCCAATGGCTCAAGTTCAGCTTGTTCGGGCAGCAGACGATGAAAATCAGGGAAGGCGCTGCGAGGGAGGCCGTGAAGAGCCAAGCCGGCAGCACTTCTCCTTGAGGCGAGAGCAGGACCAATCAACAACCGCAGATAGTTCGAGGTAAGTGATATGAGTGCCAGTCGGAAAGTCCTTGTGATCGGAGGAGGAATATGTGGCATATCAGCTGCTGTCGAGGTTTCTGAAGCGGGAGCAGACGTCCTCCTGGTGGAAAAGAATCCTTATCTGGGTGGACGGGTAGCTCAGATGAATCTCTATTTTCCGAAGCTCTGTCCCCCGGCCTGCGGACTCGAGATCAATCTCAGACGCTTTCGGACCAGCCCAAGGATCCGCTATCTAACTCAGGCTGAAGTCACCAGCATTACCGGAAAGCCAGGCGATTTTCACGTTTCAATCACCCAGAAGCCCCGCTTGATCAATGAGAAATGTACAGCTTGTGGAGCTTGTGCTGAAGCCTGCCCCGTCGAAAGACCGGACGAGTTCAACTGGAAAATGTCCAAGACCAAAGCCGCATACCTTCCCTTCCCAACCGCCTATCCGATGCGCTTCGTTATCGATTCTGAGCACTGCAAAGGAACTGAGTGTCAGAAATGTGTCGAAGCTTGCGAATATGGCGCGATCGACCTTGAAGCGGGAGAAAAGACCATTGAGGAGGATGTTTCAGCTGTGATTGTAGCGACGGGTTGGGAGCCGTTTCAGGCAGAAGCCATCGAAAACCTGTCGTACAGCAAGTATGAGAACGTTATCACCAATCTGCAGATGGAGCGTCTGGCGGCACCTGACGGCCCGACAGGTGGCAAAATAGTGACTCCCTCGTCCCAGGGCCCGCTCGAGAGTGTGGCCTTCGTACAGTGCGCTGGTTCTCGTGACGAAAACTATCTTAGGCACTGCTCGGGAGTCTGCTGTCTCGCTTCGTTGAAGCAGGCTCGCTATGTACGCGAGCAGTATCCGGAGGCACAGATCTACATCTTCTACATTGACCTTCGGTCGCCTGGTCGGCTGGAAGACTTCCTCGCTGAGTCCGAGGAGGACGAAAAACTCGAGCTCATCAAAGGGAAAGTCGCCAAGATCTATAACGGTGTAACTGAAGGGAAACTGGTGGTTGAAGCCGAGGACATTCTCGAGGGCCGGCGCGTCCGGAAGCAAGTCGATCTTGTGGTCCTCGCCACAGGCATGGTTCCGAATGTGCCCGAGGCAATCGATCATCTCAGCCAAGATGATGACGGATTCCTGGTGGCAGAAGAGGGACCTTCCGCTTTCGTTGCCGCCGGGTGTGTTCGGCGCCCGGTGGA
This sequence comes from Acidobacteriota bacterium, assembly GCA_030597245.1. GTDB lineage: Bacteria > Acidobacteriota > UBA6911 > RPQK01 > JAPXNP01 > JAUWTT01. Next base: position 1,970 of record JAUVSF010000045.1, on the reverse strand, counting down.
CGTAGCCGAGTCCGTTCGAGACGCCACGGCTGCGGCACTCAAGGCTATTCAGTGGCATAGAGGTTGAACCATGGAGCAGAAGACACTTTCGGTCCACTTGTGCAGCGGATGCGAGATCGGCAGTTCAATTGACCTGCAAGCCCTTGCACAGATTCCTGAGGGCGCTGAGTGCAGCACTCATCCATGTCTTTGCAGTGATGAAGGGATTGAATCCCTGAAATCAGATATCAAGAACGGTGTCAACGCACTCGTTATTGCCGCCTGTTCGCCGCGCTTTAAGACGGATGAATTCAGTTTCGACAAGTGCTTCGTCGAACGGGTCAATCTCCGGGAAATGGTCGCCTGGAGTCACGAACCAAACGATGAAGACACTCAGATGATGGCTGAGGACTACTTAAGAATGGGATTGGCCCGGGCTCAAAAGGCCGAACTTCCCGAGCCCTTCGACATCCCCATCGACAAAACGATTCTGGTCGTGGGAGCTGGGACAACAGGTATCGAGGCAGCTACCCAGGCCTCGAGGGCCGGCTACGAAGTCATCCTCGTTGAAAAGAACTCCGACCTGGGTGGATGGCGAAGGAAATTTTCGCGAGTCTTTCCCGACAAGCCTCCCTACAGCCAGTTGACAGAAACCAACCTCAGTGAACTGGTTTCAGGCGTTGAAGAGAACAAGAGAATCACCCTGTACACCTCCTCTGTGGTGGTGGGTATTTCAGGTCAGCCGGGTCAGTTTGACGTTGACATCCGTACCAACGGAGATGTTAATCGCACCAGAGTGGGAGCCATCGTTCAAGCAACGGGCTGGGAACCCTATGATGCCAATAAGTTGACTCATCTGGGATATACAGACTCACCGGATGTCGTGACGAACGTCGAAATGGAAGAGATTCTGGCCCAGAATGAGGTGAAGCGGCCATCTGACGGGAAGCCGGTCAGAACGGTTGCTTTCGTTCAGTGTGCCGGGTCTCGTGACAAGGAGCACCTGCCTTATTGCTCCACCGTCTGCTGTAGAGTCACGATGAAACAGGCGCTCCGAGCCAGAGAACTCCATCCCGACCTGCAGGCCCTGGTCTTTTACAAAGATATCCGAACACCCGGGCAATACGAGGACCTCTATCGAAAAGCTCAGGATGATGGAGGAATCCTGTTTACTAAAGGGGACGTTCAATCGGTTACAAACGGCGCGAATGGCAAACTGTCTGTCGATGTGCGTGACACTCTGCTCGGGGAACAGATTCGGCTCGACGCGGATTTGGTAGTGCTTGCCACGGGAATGGTCCCGGTTTCTGCAGACGGAGAGGCAAACCGACGCTACCAGGATGCCCAGGCAGTGATAGAAAAAGGTGGGACAGGAGCCAAGCTCGAGGCCGCTCAGAAAACCGTTGCCGAATTGAAGCCGTACGTTTCCGAGAGCATTTTGAATCTCAACTATCGCCAGGGTCTCGACATCCCGGCCCTCAAATACGGTTTTCCGGATTCGCATTTTATCTGCTTTCCCTTTGAGTCCCGACGCACCGGCATCTACCCTGCTGGGGCCATGAGAGCACCGAATGACACCGATAGTTGCAGGTTGGATGGTGCGGGCGCGGCGCTGAAAGCAATTCAGACAGTGGAACTAGCCTCGCAGGGAAAGGCCGTCCATCCACGCTGGGAAGACATGTCCTATCCCGACTTCTTCTTACAACGGTGCACTCAGTGTAAAAGGTGTACTGAAGAATGTCCTTTTGGCGTGTTGGACGAGGACGAAAAGGGGACCCCACAGCCCAATCCGACGCGCTGCCGCCGTTGTGGAATTTGTCTCGGCGCCTGTCCAGAGCGGGTTATTTCCTTTAAGGACTACTCCATAGACATTGTCTCTTCGATGATTAAAGCGGTCGAGATTCCCGACGAATTTGACGAGAAACCGCGACTTCTTGGATTTCTCTGTGAAAACGATGCCTACCCTGCTCTGGATACGGCAGGCTTGAAAC